>JAJYJL010000032.1 GCA_021789565.1 Acidobacteriota bacterium | reverse complement strand
CCGGAACTGGTTCGTAAAGATCTGATGGACCCCGACGGACCAGAGAAGACTTCAAAGTTTGAAGGCAGGGACCTGTTTGCGACGGGGAAGGTTTCGGTTGCCAAGCCCTTCAAGGAAATGTCCCGCCACGGTGGTATTGGAGATCCACTGAAGGCTTCCAGTGAAAAAGGCGAAAGAATTCTTTCTGTTATTGTGGAAAAGCTCGCCGAAGTTGTAAGAGAGATCCAAAGCGGAAATCTTTAGTACGTTGTTGATGACGCTTCCAGACCGCGGCATCACAATCACTTTCCCTGCAGTTACCTCAAGTGAAGCCACGAGAAGTTTGCTCGCCTGCTGACCGCCGGGCCCTCTTCCTGGAGCGATCGAGCAATGCTCACAAGCTCAGTTTTCGAACTGCCGGGGCCTTGTTCACGAAGCTCTGAATCTTTTCCACGATCCCATCCGCGTCCAGCCCGTACTTGGCATGAAGCAGGTTTGGGGCTCCATGAGGAATGATGCGGTCAGGAACAGCAATACGAACCACGCTGGTGGGAATTCGGCGGTCCTGCAGCAAGGCCGCGACCGCGGAACCGAACCCACCGCACTCCGTGCCTTCTTCCACTGTCACCAGAAATTGCTTTTCTGAGGCCAGGCAACATATCAGTTCTTGGTCCAGCGGCTTCATAAATCGGGCGTTGATTACCGTGGCGTGGATTCCCGAGGCCGTTAGCCGCTCGGCCGATTCGAGCGATGGATAAACCATGCTGCCGAGCGCCAGAATGGCGATATCGCTTCCTTCCCGAAGGATTTCTCCTTTGCCGATTTCAAGCCGTTTGAATTCCGTGTCGAGCGGCACGCCGAAGCCATTGCCGCGGGGATAGCGGACTGCGGTGGGGCCATTCACGCTGAGGGATGTGGCGAGCATGTGTCGCAATTCGTTTTCGTCCTTGGGCGCCATGACGACCATCCCGGGAACAGCAGAAAGGTATGCCAGGTCATAGAGCCCGTTGTGCGTGGGGCCATCGGCACCCACGATTCCAGAACGGTCGAGCGCGAAGGCAACCGGCAACCGCATCAAGGCAGCGTCGTGGATCACCTGGTCGTATGCCCTCTGGAGAAAGGTGGAATAGATCGCCACCATGGGATGCAGCCCCTCGCAGGCGAGGCCACAAGCAAAGGTCACGGCGTGCTGCTCGGCGATACCGACATCAAAAAAGCGATCGGGGAAGCGTTTGGAAAATTCAACCAGACCTGTTCCCTCGGCCATAGCGGCAGTGATGGCCACGACGCTCTGATCTTTCTCCGCTAGTTCGCACATGGTGTTGCCGAACACAGAAGTGTAACTGGGCGCTGTTGCCGGGGACTTGCGAAAAGCTCCTGTGGCAACATCGAACTGAGTCACGCCATGGAACTTTACCGGCAATTTTTCGGCATGTGGATAGCCTTTGCCCTTCTGGGTCACGACGTGAAGCAGGGTGGGCTTGGGATTGTCCTTAACCCGAGCTAGGGCAATGAGAAGTTCCTCCATGTTGTGGCCGCTGATAGGTCCCACATAGTCAAAACCGAGTTCCTCGAAAACCAATCCTGGAATCAACGCAGTTTTGGCAGATTCAACCAGGTCCTTTGAGAGTTTCAGCAAGCGCGAACCAAGTCGAGGGACTGAGAGGATCATCTTTTCAACTTCCTGGGTAATCCGATGGTAGGCCTGGCCGTGCACTACTCGGTTCAGGTAGCCGGCGATCGCTCCCACGTTTGGGGAAATCGACATCTCGTTATCGTTCAAGACCACCAGGACCTTTTTTTGCAGTGTCCCGAGATTGTTGATGCCCTCAAGTTCAAGGCCAGACGTCAGGCCAGCGTCTCCAACCACAGCGATCACATGGAAATCCTCGCCTTTCAAATCGCGGGCTACGGCCATTCCGAGCGCTCCAGAAATGGCGGTCCCCGCGTGGGCTACATTGAACGTGTCGTAGGGGCTTTCGTCGCGCACCGGGAAGCCGGAAATCCCGCCGTATTGGCGAATAGTCGCCAGTCGGTCGCGTCGGCCCGTGAGGACCTTGTGGCCGTAGGCCTGGTGTCCGACGTCCCAGACGATTCTGTCTTTGGGCGTGTCAAAAAGGTAGTGTAGCGCCAGTGTCAGTTCAACGGTTCCCAAGCTCGAAGCCAGATGACCGCCGACTTTGGATACGACGGAGATGAGATAATCGCGAAGCTCTTCCGCAACCAGCGGGAGGTCCTCGCGTGGCACTTTCTTCAATTCCGCGGGTGAATCAATATGTGAAAGATACCGGTATTCCATCAGGCAGTCCTCTCGATCAGAAAATAGGCCAACTCCTGCAGCCTGCCAGCCGCCTTGCCGTAGGGTTCCAATATCTCGCATGCTTCCTGGACCAGCACCTTGGCCATGCGGCGTGACTCTTCGATACCGTAAAGCGCCGGATAGGTTGCCTTGTGCTGTTCATCATCTTTGCCGGCAGTCTTGCCGAGCGTGGCGCTTGAGCCCAGCACGTCAAGCAGATCATCAGCAATCTGAAAGGCCAGCCCGATCTTCCGGCCGTAAGTCGTGATCCGCTCAAGGTCAGCTTCGTTTGCGCCGGCAAAGATGGTGCCGCAGCGTACCGCCGCGCACAGGAACGCTCCGGTTTTGGCTGAGTGAATCGCCTCCAGCGTGCCAGCATCAACGGCTTTATTTGTGGCTTCCAGATCCAGCACCTGTCCGGCCACCATGCCGTCACGCGTTCCCGTAGCCCGTGCCAGCTCATAAATAATGCGCAGCTGGCATTCCGGGGAACACAACCCCGGCTCGGCAAGTATCTCGTATGTCAGTGTCAGCAGAGCATCTCCCGTCAGGATTGCGGTGGATTCTCCGAAAGCGCGATGACAGGTGGGCTTGCCACGCCGCAGGTCATCGTTGTCGAGCGCCGGGAGGTCATCGTGAATCAGTGAGTAAGTGTGGACCAGTTCCAGCGCAGAGGCAATCCGAATCAGAGACGCTTTATCAGAGCCGAGCAACCGTCCCGCCTCGGCACAGAGAATCGGACGCAGCCGCTTGCCCCCTGCAAACACCGAGTAGCGCATCGCTTTGTGGATGGAATTCGGGAAAGTGTCCTCGGGAGGAAGAATCTGGTCCAGTTCCTGATCGATCAAGAGGCGCTGCTCTTCCAGATATTGTGAGACAGTGGTTGAGGTGTTCAAAGCGACTCCGTTTCGTTTTCTTCTTGCTCAAAAGGTTCAGCCAAGATCTTCCCGCCAGCCCTTTTCATTAATACCTGGATACGCCCCTCAGCTTCCTGAAGCTGTTTCTGGCAAACCTCAGACAGTTTCATGCCTTCCTCATAAAGCTGCAAGGCTTTTTCCAAGGGTAGGTCAGCGTCTTCAAGCTGTCTCACGATCGCATCCATTCGCTCGATGTTCTTTTCGAAAGATTCCGGCTTGGCGGGTTTTGAAGATTGCGACATCTCTCTTTGTTATGACCTCCTGAGTAAATCGTCACACCGCATTGGCCTTTCCCTGTGCTGACGGCTGACGTGTATTTTCTTCTGGTTTGTGTCCGCGGCTGCCCATGGCCTCGATTACTTCCACTGCCATAGCATATCTGGAAAAAGGCGCTACAATCTGAGCTCCTTGCACCATTTCCCGGACTTCCAGGAGCATTTCCCTGGCGATCTTCAAACCTTCAGCCCGCGCTTTTTCACCCGTATCTACAGCGCGCATACGTTTGAGGATCTCCGGCGAAACCGACATGCCGGGAACCTCATTATTCAAAAATTCAGCGTTCCGGTAACTCGTCAAGGGGTGGATTCCTGCAAGGAGCGGAACCCGTGGTACGTCGAGTGCCTGCACACGCTGAAGAAAACGGGCGAGGCGGATCATGTCGAAAACCGGCCGAATCACGCCGAAGTTTGCTCCCGCCTTTACTTTGTATTGAAACCTTCGAAGCTCTTCATCTGGATCGAGAGCATTGGGGTTGAGGCCAACACCGATCAGAAAGCTGGTTTGTGTCCCGAGAGGATTGCCGCCCATATCAAGTCCGCGGTTCAGGTTGTTCAGAATATTTACCAAGCCAATGGCGTCCACATCGAAGACCGCCGTCGCTGAAGGAAGATCGGCAAACTGAGGCGGATCACCCGTCACGGCCCAGACATTGCGGATGCCAAGGGCGTGAGCGCCAAGAATGTCCGACTGCAGACTGAGGACGTTACGGCCGCGGCAACTGAAGTGCAGAAGCGTTTCGATTCCAGCCTGCTGCTGGATTACAACGGCCAGCGTTTGCGCGCTCATTCTTGCCGTTGCGCCAGAACCGTCCGGGACATTGACCGCGTCCACTCCATGTCTCTTCAGGTATTGCGCGCCCTCCACCTCGCGCGCAGGGTCGCAGCCTTTAGGCGGTACGATTTCTACTACAACAGGGAACTCACCCTGGCCCAGTTTCTCGGCAAGGTTGGAACGGAGTTCGATGGGCAAAGGTTCAAGCGCTTGTGGCGGGTGAAGGGCTGTCTCAACAGTAGCCCGCCCCGCTTGGGGTCCCAATGATTTTACCGCCGCCTTAATGGCCCTGATATGCTCCGGAGTGGTCCCGCAGCATCCGCCGACGATCCGGGCGCCGGCCTGGATAAACCGGCTGGCGCGCTCAGCCATGTATTCCGGCGAGCAAAGATAATGGGTCCGGCCATCAATGGAATGGGGTAATCCGGCGTTGGGCTGCGCGGACAATTTCTTGGTTGTCACCGCGGCTATCCTTTCGAGTGTTTCCAGGACGGCTGCTGGCCCGATACCGCAATTAATGCCGATAACATCTGCTCCCCATGCGTCGAGCTGGCGACCAAAATCTTCCGGGCTGGCGCCGGAAGGCGTATTCCCGTCTTCCTGAACTGTCATCTGAACAACAACGGGCAAGGAGGTGGCTTCCCGCGCGGCCAGCAGGGCCTGGTGGGCCTCCTCCAGATCCATCATCGTTTCAATCACAATCAAATCGACGCCGCCCTCCGCAAGCGCGACAATCTGCTCGCGAAAGGCCTTTCGCGCTTCCTCGCGCGAGGTCGGCCCGAGGGGTTCTAGCCGCAGGCCCAAGGGCCCGACGGAGCCGGCTACATAAAGATCCTCTCCGGCGCTCTCGCGCGCCAGGCGAGCTCCAGCCAGGTTGATCTCACGGACTCTTTCTGCCAGGTCAAATTTGGCCAGGCGAAAGCGGTTTGCCCCAAAAGTGTTGGTTTCAAGAAGTTCGGCGCCCGCCTTCACGTACCCCATGTGAACTTCTTTCACGAGCTGGGGTGACACGAGGTTCAACTCATCAAAGCACCGGTTGAGGGATACACCCTTAGCGTACAGCATGGTGCCCATTGCACCGTCACTGACCAGGGGACGCTTCTCGAGTCGTTGAACAATCGGTTCACGCACGCTCTGCGTAGTTTAACACGCCTGCGGAGCCGCTGACGAGTGCCGCGGGATTGCTGGCTAGGCAAATAAAAAGTGACCGGAACCATCTGATAGGCTATCATCTGATTTTTGCTTTGGCCCATCTGGAGACTTTTTCAATTCATCTCTCGAATATGGTTCACTCGATTTTCCTGATGCTCGCGGAATTCTTTGCGAAGTATGGTTACTGGGCAGTCTTCCTGGGAGTCATGCTGGAGAACGCGGGGATCCCTATTCCGGGTGAAACGGTCCTTTTGTTTGCCGGGTCTCTTGCCTATCACGGAAAGATGGATCTTTTCCCAAGCATTCTGATGGCCATTGCGGGAGCCACTCTCGGTGACTCGGTGGGTTTCTTTGTCGGGAAAGTGGGTGGCCGCCGGGTCGTTGACAGATTCATCCGAAGGTTTCCCTTCATGGCAAAATCTTTTGACCATTCCCAGATGGTGTTCCTCAGATACGGCCAATGGGCCGTATTTGCAGGCAGGTTCATTTCGGGTTTGCGAATGTTTGCCGGAATTCTTGCCGGCCTCTTTCGCATGCCCTATCGTCGGTTTCTGTTTTTCAATTTCACAGGGGCCACGGTCTGGGCCATTGCAATCATCTATCTGGGCTTTCTGTTCGGAAACAGTTGGCAAAGGGTCCAACGGCAATTCCTGGAAATAAACGAAATTGTGATGGCTGCGGTCCTTTTTGCCATTCTAATTGGTGCGACCACATACTATTTCAGGAAGAAGCGGTCTTCCTGATTTCTGTGGCAGCGTCCACCGGAGTGGCTTGATCTCCCGTCTCTTTGCCCTCTAACCAGTCCTGCCGGATTCTTAATTGTTCCTCCGTGGCATCGGGTGAATCCGTGATCGAATATTCATCGGGCATTGGCGGATCTAGCTGCACGTAAATAAAGCGGCGGTTTTCGTGGCGCTGAACTTCGAAGAGGACTTTTGCGCCTGCAGGGTAAATGCTCAGCCGGTCGTCCAGGGTGGCGGTGGCAAGCGATTGATCGTCCACGGAAATCAAGATATCGTCGCGACTCAAGCCCGCACGGTCTGCGGCGCCGCCCGGTGTGACCGAAAAAATCCTGACACCTGTATCCACGGGTTCGACCAGTACTCCAAGGCTGGGAGGAGCGTTGGGTGAGGTCGCAATGTGGAGTGCCAGACCCGCCTTCGCAAGAATGTCGGTGTAGGGCAGCGGAGCAGTTCCGGTAACGTACTGCTGGAAGAAAGATGTGAAGTCTCCGCGGGAAACATAATTGACAGCGGCGAGAATATCTTTCTCTGTATAACCACGGCCGTGCAGGTAGTAACTGCTTGCCGGGCTTGCATAGAACTTCTGGAACATCAGCCGCATCACATCGTCCAGTGACTTCTCGCCATGCGTAGCGGAGCGGATTTCAAGATCGAGCAGCATCCCCAGCAGTGCCCCCTTGTTGTAGTAGGAGATGGTGGAGTTGGAGAAGTTTGTTTCCTGCATTTGTGGGGAACGGTCGTAAAACCACGCGTGGAAGCTGGAACTTTCGGCCGACATCAGCTTGCGGCCCGGATCTTCTCGGAGCGCTTTGATCTCACCCGCCAGGCGGTCCAGAAATTCCTGTGGAGACCAGATACCGCTGCGCAGCAGGCTGACGTAGGAGTAGTAAGTTGTAATACCCTCCACGAACCACAGCGACTGCGTGTAAACCTCCTGGCTGTAATTAAAAGGGCCCAGACCCACAGGACGCAGCGTCTTGACGTTCCAGAGGTGGAAGAATTCATGGGCGGCTGTTTCAAGCGCCTGTGACACTCTGTTGCCGGAAAGCGACCCACGAACGACGATGTCCGTCGAATCCAAATGCTCCATCCCGTCGCCCATTGGTAAGCCCGGATCAAAATGGAATAGAAACGTATAATGCTTCAGGTCGAGTTCGGGCCTCCTTGCCCTCTCGGAGCGGACGATTTTCTTCAGTCCGTCAACAAGGGTGGAACGGTTATTTTCGTCATCGGGGCCAGTCCCGTAACTATGCACGGCCACGCGGAATGTTTTTCCGCCTTCTTCGAAATCACTCACCCAGCAATCAGGCGCGACTTCGATGGGCGTATCGATAAGAATGTCGTAGTTCGGAACCTGGAACAACGTCTGCGTGAGCGACATCGAGAAACCACTCACAATCTTCCAGCCTTGCGGTGGGTGAAGGGTCAGGGTTAGAGGATCAGGCTTGTTGCCGTGCAGATACATAAAGACCGAAGCTCCGTTGATGGCGCCGTGCGTCGTGTCGAATTGCGAGAAGGAACCAGTCAGGTCATTGGCGAAAACCTTGTAGTGCACCACAACCGTGCCGCCGCAGCCGGAGGTCTGTACGGTCCAAGTCTGCTTGTCGGGCTGCGTCCACGGAAGCGTCTGGCCGTTCGCCCCTTGAGCACTGAATTCCTGCACGTTCTTAGCAAAATCATAGATAGCGTAACGACCGGGCGCCCAGGCCGGCATGGCGAAACGGAGAACCGTCCCTGTCACCTGCTTTGCGATGATTTCCACCTGCAGAAGGTGCGTCGAAGGCCTTTCCATGCCCAGAGTGTAAGTAAGCTCAAGGCCCTTCGGGCCGGACTCCGGCGTCGCCGACTGGCTGGCGGCCGCTTTCGCAACCACCATCGCCGATGCCATCAGGCAGAGCAGGACACGCAATACAACAGGTTTGCGAAAATGGATCAATCGATATTGCACGGAATTACCATCCGGAACGAACGAATTGCGATTTTGTAACATGGACTCTCTTTCTTTGGGACTCATCCAGTTTTCGATGGAATCTTCAGGCTCTTTGAGGTGGTAAAAGCGACGAAGTTTTCGCAAGCCCAATTTGATGCTGGTCATGGTTTTGAGCAACGCACTAAAGGACAACGGTCCGGTCCGGCAACATCTGTTCACGGACCATCTTGACGGGCATGATTCCGTAGCTCAGAAACTGATCGTGGAACGCTTTCAGATTGAATTTATCGCCCAGCTTCTTCTTGGAGTCTTCCCGCAGCTTCATGATTTGCAGTTTTCCCAGTGTATAAGACAGGTAAGTGGAATCGAAAGTTCCGCGCAACGCTTCGCGCTCGGCGTTGACCGGATCCATGTAAGCCTGTTGCTGGAACAGGTTTGCGGCTTGCTCCACCGTCATGCTCCCGGTGTGCAACTGGATTCCGGCGATGTAGCGACACAGCCGGATGAGAGACATCTGGAGCTGCACCAGCAGCAGGCTTGGATCGCCTTCGCCGTAGCCCTGTTCCAGCATCATCTCCTCACAATAGTGGGCCCAGCCCTCGCTGTTTGTTGCGATGGGCTTCATGAAAGGCCAGAGTTTTCGCGCTTTTGTGGGTGCCTGCTTCAGCCACAGGTACTCCACGTAGTGGCCGGGATAAACCTCGTGGATCGCGATAATGCGGACCGCGTAGGTATTAAAAAAACGCAGCAATTGCTGGGTTTGATCCGCCGTCCAAGCCGGGTCGGGCAGCGTGACGTAAAAGAAGGACTGGATGGAATGCTCTTCAAACGGGCCGGGTGTGTCCATCGAGGCAAAAGTGAGCGCGCGCATGAAGGTGGGTGATTCCGTAACCTGCGGGACGGGCGCCGGAGGGACCGTCACAATCGCATGCGTGAGCAGAAATTCCCTGAGGTTATTGAGCACCGACTGCGCATCGCTAATGATCTGGCCAGCGACCGGCGAGCTTTGTTTGACGCTCTGAAGCACCTGGAGCGGCGTTTTTGTAGAATCGATGATGTTGGCTGCCTGCGTGAAAAGCGACTGGACCCTGTGCATCTCATCATTGCCGATTTTCAGCAGGTCTCTTAGTGGAATATCCACCATCTCGTCGTACAGGAGTTTCTTCTGAAAATTCTCTGCGCCAATCGCAAAATCGCCCTGCGACTGCGGAGTGAGATCCTCCTGCAGATAATTGAGAAACTGCTGATAAGCCGCGATGGCACTTTGGTTGACATTTGCGAATTCCGCTTTCAGCGCGAGGCTCTGCGCGCCGGCAACGGACTGAGGCAGGACGTTCTGGAGGAAACCAATCTGCGCCTGGATTTCTTCAACCGCCACTTTTGTGTAGACAGCAGGCGGATTCACCACGTTGGTCCGGGCGTTGTTCAAAATATCCGGGACCCGGCGTACGCGTGAGATCAGAGATTTCAATCGTTCGTCGATCGGGGCGAAATCACGTTCGATCAGCGTAAACAACCCCGTGCTTGCCTGGGTGTTATAAAAATTCGGGTCCTTTGCCCACATGCGGATGCTGGTCAGGTCCAACAGATGGCCGTTGATCAGACTTTCCAGCACGGTGGCATCCAGCAGGTTCGTTTCTGACAATCCGCTGGTCGGAATCCGGCCGAGATCCTTCAGGGCCTGCTGATTGCGCGCGCTTTCAAGCTGAATATCCGCCTGCGAATAGGCCGGAAGCTCGCCGTCGTATTTGTGGATTCCCGAGCGCGTGGTGCTGGCAGGATCAAACTGGAAATAGCCGTCGAAGTATTTGTCGACAAATTTCTCGAAGGCCAAGTCAGCTGCTGAAGGCTGGGTGTTTTGTTTTGCCGGGCCTGAGTTCTGCGGGGCAACAGGACCGGTTGCAGGTGTTTTCGCTATGTTTGAGGCGGCCTGCCCCGCAGCCCTCGCAACCGTGCCTCCTGCCGCAAAGGCCGAAGCGATCGCTAAGATTGATTCCCGGCGCGTGATTCTCTTCATAGCAAGAACCGCCCTTTACCGCCTGGTCTAGCGATTTCCCCGCGGACTTGCATCCGCCGGTTCAAGCAGCAGCCGATGGGTTGCTCCTCTTTGAACGGATGCATCGCTGAACAGCATCGGAAAGCTCTGGCCATGATACCAAGCTTCGAACTGATCTTTGTAGTACGGACTGAATGGCTGGCCTGATTCACCGAGCGTGATGTTCTGTACAGAGCTGTCAAGATCGCCAAGATCAACTACCATGCGCATGGAAGCCCCTACGCCCCGGGTGGCCCGCTTGATGGTCGAAGCCGTTCCCGACTGCGGAAACTGCCCGACATTCAACAGCCAACCCAGCGGCCGGAAAGCTCCACCCAACGGGTGGCGAAACGTCAAGGGGATCGTTTTCCCCCACTTCCATGCACTATGATCGTCTGTTCCAACGAGTTTCGGAATTTGCCGGACCGCTTCATTCACGCTCCTCATCAGTGTCTGGTTAAAATCCCGGTCACCGGGAGGCAGCCACCGGTCCAGTTTATTGTCGATGGCATTCTGAAGAAAGACCGTGCTCATCGGACAACGATACCCTGCAAGGTCTTTTCCCAGCCGGGGTTCGAGGATGCGGTTCAGAAGTGCCTTCCAAGTAAGTTCGCACACCAGCGTGGCGGCGGAACCACTCGTTGCTTTGCCGTCCCACGCGTGCAATCTCGCCACTGCGTATTGCGCGTCGGGCGATTGAGGTGGACATTCTCTTGCAGCAGCGATCAGGTGCTGTCGAAGCCATTCGTCGTCCAGCGGATGGAGGTCCATCTGGATTTTCATCATATCCGCGACGGTGAATGATTTCCCGGCTTCCAGAAGCTGAAAAATCCGTGCCGTCCGGTATGGAGCGCCCCACATGGAAGTGATGAAGTACGGATAGTTGTCCGGAACGACGCGGCCGTTCGCTGTAGCGATAATACCGCTGTCAGGATTGAAAGCATGAGGAAGGTCCTCGAACGGAACCATGCCGCCCCACTCGTAATCGCCGCTCGAACCCGGGACGGGAACACTTCCGTTACCACGTTTTCGGATAGGCACCCATCCCGCCGCATAAAAGCCGATGTTCCCGTCGGTGTCCGCATAGACAAAATTCTGCATGGGCCCGCCGAAGCCGCGCAGCGCGTCTGTGAACTCCCGCCAGTTTTGCGCCTGGTCGATTTTCAGGAATGGGAATTGCAGCGCGTGCGGTAAAAGGGCTGTCCAGGCAAGAGCGAGCGTGCGGTTGCCGGTGTCTGGCAGGATGGGACCGTGCTGCGTAATTTTCACCCGTAAGACATCGTCGAGCTTTCCGCGGACCTTAATACTCTCGGTCCTTTCGCTGTCCTCGATCCACTTGCCGTCGTAGAGGTATTCATGCGGGTTCTGGGGATTGAAGGTTTCTTCGTACAAATCCTGCACGTCCGGGTCGGTATTGGTCACCCCCCAGGCGATGTGGCTGTTATGCCCGATGATAACCATTGGCATTCCCGGAAGACTCACGCCGCTCACATCCAGGCCGGGAGCTTCTAAATGGATCATGTACCAGATGCTCGGAACACCGTAAGGAAGATGCGGATCGTTTGCCAGCAGCGGCTTGCCGGAACGTGTGCGGTCACCGCTTACGACCCAGTTGTTGCTGCCCACGCCCGTGTAGGAACTTGGCGACTCGATGGCCTGGAGCATGGGATCGAAGCCTGCGAGGCCGTTTTCCGCCGGTTCCGTCATTGCGCCCGGCTCTGCTGGAAGACTTTTCTGGTGTGCCGTTGAGGTGGCGTGGCCACTCGCCGCCGGCTTCGCTGGCGCTGAAGAACCGGGAGCCAGTTGTGCCACAGGACGGTCCAACGGCGAACTGGCAGGAAAGATGTCACTTTCAAGTTGTGTGCTCGCGAGTTTCGACTGCACACGCTCGCGCATCAGTTCATCCGGCCAGGATGTATTCAGCAGGCGAGCCATGTTCAAGGCCACTTCAAGAGAGTCGGATTCCCGCCAGGGTTCCGGATAATAATGCAGAACCATGAATTCGATGGGTAGATGGTTCTGGTGTGTCTGGACGAACGCATTCACCCCTCGCGCATAGTCAAGCAGGAGGTTTTGCTCTTCAGGATCAAGCTCCTCCACGCCGCGCTCGGCAGCCTGCTTCATTCCCAGTGTCCGGTTCTCGATGTCTGAATGCAGTGTGGGGGAACTGAACAGTTCTGACAGGCGCCCTTGCGCTATCCGGCGGCTCAAATCCATTTGCCACAGGCGGTCCTGAGCGGTGACGTATCCCTGAGCAAACATCAGGTCATCGAGCGATGCAGCCCGGATGTGAGGGACTCCTTGCGCGTCACGCAGCACTTCGACTTTGCCCTGGAGCCCCTGGATGCGGATTGTTCCATCAAGCCGGGGCAGGCACGCATGGACGCGCCAGTAAACCCATCCGCCCACTGTCGCCAGAGCCAATACGACTGCGATCAGGACTGAAGAGGTTTTCCAGCCCAGCAGATGACGCGGCCGATGCGGAGCTTGTGAAACTTCTGGTGGAAACGTCGCCATTGTCAGGAAGGAGCTGGGACTTTTTGAAGTGAATCACCCGCCATGCCCGAAACAAGAATAGCACAGAACATTCCGCGACTGTGCAACGGGTCGCGCGCCAACACGGAGGAGACGCGGCTGTTTGCCTGCAAGCGCGGCGATTTGATGGCTTATGCTCCGTTCACGAAGATCTCCAAGCAAGATAGAAGGGCCGAGGTTAAATTTCGTGAAGCACTGCCTTGTTCTTTGTGAAACCGCACGAAGCGGGTAGTTCTCGCTGGTCAGGAAGGCATCCCCGGAACGTTTTTCAACAACCTGATAGAATGGACTACAAATGAAGCTTCCGGTTTACATGGACAATCACGCCACGACCCCGCTTGATCCGCGGGTGCTGGAAGCGATGATGCCTTACCTGGCGGAAAAGTTTGGCAACCCGGCCAGTTGCACTCACCGTTATGGCTGGGACGCGCAGGCCGCCGTCGAAAAAGCACGAAAGCAGATCAGCGAATTGGTCGGCGCAAGGTCTGAGGAAATCATTTTTACTTCCGGGGCGACTGAATCCGACAACCTTGCCATTAAAGGTGCTGTGTGGACCAACCGGGAACGTGGCAATCACATTATCACGTTGGCCATTGAGCATCACGCGGTGCTCGATTCATGCCGCAGGCTGGAACAGGATGGTTTAAACGTTACTTACCTGCCCGTTCGCGCGGACGGATTGCTGGGCCTGACGGAGTTTGAGAGAGCTCTGACCAGCGCGACGATTCTGGTCAGCGTGATGACCGCCAATAACGAAATCGGAGTGATCGAACCCATCCATGAGATCGGGAGAACCTGCCGCGAACGCGGCATTCTATTTCACACTGATGCAGTGCAGGCTGTCGGAAAGGTTGAGATCGACGTGGCGGCCATGAACATCGACCTGCTGTCCATTTCTGCCCACAAGATTTACGGGCCCAAGGGTGTGGGCGCGCTTTACGTGCGGCAGAGCGATTCCCGCTTGAAACTCACCCCGATTATCGACGGCGGCGGGCACGAGCACGGGTTCAGGTCCGGAACACTGAATGTTCCGGGCATTGTGGGCCTGGGCAAGGCGTGCGAGATCTGCCGGCAGGAGATGCCCCATGAACCGGAACGTCTGCGCGTTCTGCGCGACCGCCTGAAGGACGGCATTCTTGCGCAACTTGATGGCGTCCGCATCAACGGTTCGCTGGAACAGCGACTGCCCAACAACCTGAGTGTCAGTTTCGCAGGCGTGGACGCGGAATCGCTCCTGATGGCGTTGAAAGACGTTGCCTTGTCGTCGGGTTCGGCCTGCACTTCGGCTTCAGGGGTGAGCGCGCCTTCCTATGTGCTCCAAGCCCTCGGCGTGCCGGATGACCTGGCGTATGCCTCCGTGCGCATGGGACTGGGACGGTTCAACACCACGGAAGAAGTGGACTTCGTAATCGGCCAGTTGGTCGAAACCGTGAAGGGCCTGCGAGAACTTTCCCCGCTGCCCGAGCCGGCTGCAAGTGAATCCTCCCGCCGCGACGCCTGACAACTTTTCTGCAGTTCCCGCCAAATTGTAAGAAGGAGCTAATCCTAGCCACGTAAATCGCGCAGTCAAAGGACGATTTCTGCCTGCCTGGCGGCAGAGCGATTGATTTAACAAGCTACTAAATCAGCAACTTACCCTATGGATTTACGAACTGCTTAATTACTTCTACGAATAACGAAAGACCCTAGTGTATGGTTGCTCTGCAGCCGATGGAATTTGCATATGGCCCCAATGCAGACACTGGCGGAATTGTCTGTGCGGCGTGGGATCGGCTCGCGAGGCGTGAGACCATTGTGGTTATGTTCTTTGCCGGCCAGACTTTGCCTGCCTGGACGGAGGGTCCGACCCGGCCGCGAGTCAGCATTCACGATGCTGGAGGCGCTCCTGGTGGTTACAGTCGCCGGGATCATTGCAGCAATGGTCGTTCCGCAGGCGTATCAGGCCGTCAAGGCCTACCGGTTACACGCGGACGCGTCGGGGATTGCCGATCAGTTGAACCTTGCCAGGATGCGAGCGGCATCGCAGTTTGCGCCGTACCGTGCGGTTATCAACGCTGCTTCCGGAACCTATTGGCGCGAGCAACTCTGTGGCGACACGTCCACGAGTACCGATTCTGCCTGCAAGTCTGCGTACAACTCTTTGACATCTCCCGCGATTGAAGGCGGCACGCAGTACGCGCTGGAAGGGGACAGTTTCTCAGGCTGCCGGCCGTCCTCTGTCATCGGAAGCAATTACCCCGGAACGATCCAGGCCGATCCGAGCCCATGCCCGGACCCGATTGAAATCTCCTTCAACACGCGCGGCGCGCCAGTGGACAGCAATGGCAATCCGCTCGGGAACGGCGGAGCGGTTATTTACGTCAGCAACCGTTACAACCTGGTTAATGCGGTGACCGTGGCGATTGGCGGAGCGGTGACAGTATGGAATTGGGACCCAGCCAGCAGTTCATGGTTGAAGCGGTAGAGTTTCCATTGCGGATCGGCGGCTCGAGGTACGCGAAATGAAAAGTGGGTTCTGCGAAAACGGAGTGACGCTGATTGAGACCCTGATCGCTGTCCTGATCGCGGTGGTGGGCCTGTTCAGCGTCGGAGGCCTTATTTTCCAGGGAATGGTAACCAATAAGAACCAGGGTACCGAGGTGACGCGAGCAACCATCTATGCCCAGGACAAAATGGAAAAGCTGTTGTCGCTCAACTTCGCCACTTGCACGCAGTCGGCTGCGGCGCAACCCGCCAGCTGCAACACGACAAATATCACCGCGGCAGGATGGACAGACGGACTGCTTACCGGAGGCGCCATCGGACCTTCCGTGCAGGCTACCTGTCCGACATCCGGGGCATCGGTCGGGTACATCGATTTTCTGGACAGCAATGGCATCCAGCTTCCGGGCTCGATTGCGGCAACCGGCTGCTCTGCGATCACACTCTCAAACATTTCATACGTGCGCATGTGGCAGATCACGGACATCGCCTCAACGGGTGGGCCAGCTCTCAAACAAATCTCTGTGGCGGTCTATTCCCAATCTGCCGTAAACACCAATTCCGGCAAGCCGGTCGTGGTGCTGACCAGTTTATTGTCCAATCCGAACTAGAGAAGGTGGAATACTGTGCGGCGCGCAAACTCTCCAACCGATTTCCTTCAGGTTTGCCCGGCGGGATTCTCGCTGGTTGAGTTGCTGGTCAGCGTCGCCATTATTGTTCTGCTGATGTCGGCGGTTTTCCCGTTCCTTTTCCAGTCCCAGATCAAATATCAGAACAACCAGGTAGCATCCGAGGCGAACCAGAGCGCCCGGGCGGCGATGGAAGTGATGAGCCAGGAGATTGGGCAGGCGGGCTTCAATCCGAATTTTACCACCGGCAAGACTTCATCTGCCGTCGTGGCGGTGAACTCAAGCCCCCAGTGCGTTACGCTCAGCGACATCAATCAGATTAATCCCGGGGACTGGGTTTCGGCGGATACAGGCCCGAACCACGAACTGGTTGAAGTCCTCTCAACTTCCAATGTTTCGGGGACCTCGTGCGTTTCGCCCAATCAGATCCAGGGCGTTTTCCTGATGAGCCACGATGGATCTACCACTCCGTTTCCGGTTATCAGCTACAAGATGCCTTTCGGCAGCGGCATCCTGCAAACTACCGGCACGTCGAACGACCAGCGGCTGGAATTTCTTGGCGACATCAACCAGGACGGCGTCATCCGCTATGTCGTCTACAGCCTGTCACCCGTCAGCCCAGCTACGACGGTCAGTATTAACGGGACGGCCTACACGCTTTACACCTTGTCCCGCTCGGTGACGACGGTTCCGTTCACGAACCTTCCGGTGCCATCCACCTATACACCGCCTGCGAATAATCAGGCTTCGCCCCTGGTCACCAACGTTCTTTACAACACTACGAACCAGAGCGGGCCCACGGGCCAGCCCATCTTTGCTTATCCCAATCAGGTTGTGATCGGTGTAGTGCCGAACCAGATCACTGTGGTTGGAACGGTGGTGGTCACCATCAGCGTTGCCGTGAGTCCCAAGAGCCTGGAGTCCCAACTCCCGCAATGGTTCACCATGGCCACACAGATCCGCCCCCTTGACCTGCAAGCTGCTATCAGTGTGAACAACGCCGGGGGAGCAATCTACCTGCCCCCGCTCCCGAAGAGCTTGCCCATGACTTTCCCATCGAACTATTACCCGTGAGGAGTGATCTGCGATGAAGACTTTCTCTTCCCATCGAATGTGGCCGCCGCGTGACCGGAGCGAGCGAGGCATCGCACTGATTCTCGTTCTGCTGGCAATGCTGGTCCTGTCTGTGTTGGCTGCGGCCATTGTTTTCACTGCGCGCTCCGAAACGTTTGCCAGTTACAACTACAAACTGGACACGCAAGCCGATTATCTGGCCAAAGCGGGAATCCAGCGTGCTGTCAACTGGTTCCGCAGCAGCCATTACCAGGCCATCACCGAAACCGACGCACCCAACTATTACCTGGTGACTTCAAGTGGCAGTCCTTATAACCTTTACACCTCCAACGCGTCTCCAGTGGTCTGCAAAGCCAACTGCCCCACCAACAACAGCAGCGTGCAGTTGATCGGGTTTGGAACCGGGTCTTCCAATTACCCGGATGTCTACAACACGGAGAGTACACCGCAGGAAGTTGCCGATGCTTTTGCCTCAGACCTTAACAATCCCTCCAACACCCGCGTGACAGCCGACGCCGATGATTCCGGTTACTTCAACGTAACCGCGGTCCTTCTGAACTATCAGACTGTCAATGTGGGTTATCAGCCGCCACTGACTCCGACTCCAGTGGAGACCTGGTTGATTACTTCCAAGGCGACCTGGACCGCCGGATCAGGTTCAACCGCGCGGGTGGCCACCGCCGAGGAACAGGCGATCGTGCAGCCGATTTACATTCCAACCTGGGGCAATGCTCTCTACGGATTCTGCTCCGTCACCATGCAGGGAAGTTCCGGCACCTGCACGGACGCGTTCAATTCCTCGTTGGGGGCGTACGGCGGCGGCAACCCCAGCGTGGCTTCCGGACAGTGTGACTCTACGACTTCGAGCAATGTGATCGGGGCGGGCGCCAGTGT
>JAJYJL010000031.1:14888-17763 GCA_021789565.1 Acidobacteriota bacterium | reverse complement strand
AGGTGACGTTCAATGTTAAGCGCGGCGATGAGGCGCTAAAAGAGGAGACGTTCTGGATTGTGCGAAAGCAGGGATTAACCTCGAAAGTGGAAAAGCACAATTCAAATCCGGTGAAGACGAACTATGAGATGCTGTGGGCAGAGGTACGAAGCCCTAATCCCTCCAAGCAGACAATTCAGAACATCATGCGCCGGATTCTTGAACACTATTTTACGATATTGGGAAGGACAAACACAGACGATATCTGTAAGCAGTTTAAAGGAAACGAGTATCTGATGTGCAGGTCGCTGTTCTCATGGGTTAACGCCGGGTCACATTCCGTGCAGGAAGACGCAGAGATTTCAATAGACGACACAGCAGTCCAGGGTTACCTCCAAGTTTTCAAGGGAATCTTCGAAAAGTCCGGCCACTTGCCGCACTACGAAATGATGATGCGGGGCACTGGCGTCGAGATCCCGACAGATGGTTTGGCTTCATGAGCCGCTAGTGGTTGCATGGCTCAACTCGGAGCGTTATGCCCGTAGACATGTGCCAGGTCAGCACATACGCAATAACCTGCACAGCCTGGGCCTGTGTGCCATGTTGCTAAGGCGGTTCATGGGGCGAGAGGATGTCACGTGGCACCATTTGCACCGACGGGCTCAGTACTCCCAAGAAAGCGCGTGCTCTTGATGAGCAGAAAGGCAAGCTCATGGTACGGATAATTCATACGGCAGATGTTCACCTTGGGAAGGTATTTGAGCAGTTTGGCAGTTTCGGGTCGCAACTCCGAACACAAGTTAAAAAGACATTCCAGACGGTGCTCGAAGTTGGGGGCAAGGAGCGTGTTGATGCTGTGGTCCTGGCGGGGGATGTCTTTGACTCTGACAGAATCGCCATCGGCGACATCCGCTTTTTCATGGATGTTGTCTCGTCAATTAAGCCCGTCCCTGTTCTGTTTCTCCCTGGCACGTGGTCTCATGACAGTATCTTCCAGAAGGCAATCTTCCGGTCGCACCAGTTCCTGGACGGCAAGCCGGCAAACCTCTGCGTCTTCACAAGAGAGAGCCCGGAAACATTCAAAGTCGCCTCGGGCGAATTGGCAATCCACGGATGTGCTATTTTGCCGGACACCGATAACCCGCTCGACGGGATTAGTCCTGATCCTAAGGTCCGATTTAATGTGGGCCTCTTGCACACAGGAGTCGCCCTGCCACAAATACCGCAGGAGACCACTCGCGGGATTCTCAAACGTGAACACTTGGAGGGCTGCGGCCTCGATTACATAGCTCTCGGGGACTGGCACAGTTTTCGGCGATATTTCGAGGATGCAAAGACTGTTGTTCAGTACTCCGGCTCGCCCGAGACTCTCTCTTTTGGCGAAGACTCCGGGTACGTCGCCCTAGTCACGCTCGGTAGCGGCCCGCCGAGCGTTGAAAAGCGCGAAGTGGGTCATTACAAGTGGCAGGAACTCAATCTTTCATTGGACGTCCTTGGCTCAGTCGCAGCGCTTAAAGAGCAGGTGTCGCCTCTGGCAGGCCCAAAGACCATCCTAAGAATCAAAGCGGCTGGAAGCATCTCTGATAAGAACTCTGTTGACTGGGAACGTTTTAGAAATGAGATTTCTCCCTGGTTTGCTCACTTGGATCTCGACACCTCACAAGTCAGGGAAGAGCTTCCACTCGAACGGTTAAAGCAGGTCTATCGCGAAAACACGGTGCAACGGGCCTTCGTCACATTGGTGGAATTGGCGCTTGACACGGCACAGAGCGACTCGGAAAAGCAAAGGCTTCAGGAAGCCTTGCGCCGCGGGCACGCGCTTTTTCAGGGTTACGAGGAGGTGATGCTGTGAAGATCCTTTCAGTCACCACTCGGAATTTCAAGAATTTGCCCGACCGAAAATTGGAGCTTGACGAAATGTTCCAAGCCGTCACCGGTCTGAACGAAGCCGGCAAATCTAGCCTCCTAGAAGCCATTGTGGTTGGTCTTTATGGAGATGCAACGTCTACCGACTCTCGCTACGAAGGAATGCGACGATGGAACTCGCCGGAACACATCGACGTTGCTCTGGACCTCATTCTGGAGGGCTTCCGTTGCACGATAGAGCGGGACTTTGAGAGTGGAAAGAACACCCTCACAGTCGATAATAAATCTCTTCGAGCCAAGGATAAGGTCCGCTCATGGTTGGAACAGCATCTCCCCCTGCCTTCCGAAGAAGCGTTTCTCGAAACTGCTTGCATAAAACAGAACGAAATCGACTGTGACATCGATGCCTCCGACTTGCGAACACAAATCGAGCAGCACTCACTGAGTTCCACGGGCCAGAATATCGAGGATCTCTGCAATGCTCTTGAAAGGACCACAAATGAACTTCAGAAGGGAGTCCATCATCCGGCCAAGTACCCTGGGCCGATCAAGCAGGTGTCGAACGACATGGTAAGGCTCCTACAAGAGCTGGCCGATTTAGAACAAAAAGAATCAGAAGCAAACCGCGCATTAGTGGAATATGACCAAGTCGCCGCCCAGGTGGAGAAATTCGAAGCAGACCTGAGCCAACATGAGGAGCACCTGCGTCTGGACAAAGAGTTCGTTGATGCCGACAGGACCTACAAGCAACGGTCAGCCGAGATCCCTTCACTCAAGGCCAAAATTGAACGCCTGACCGCTCTTCCTCAAATCCTGGAGACTGCCAACCGTGAGCACGAGCAATTACAAGCTTCTTTAGCGGAGCTCAAGATGAGGCAAGAGAAGGCCCAATTATGGATTCAAAGTAGAGGGGCACTCTCGGAATGCGAGAGATCGCTCGCTGAGCTGACCAGTGATATCGCTCGGCTAAAGGGCTGCGATGAGGAGACGAAAGCATTGAAGGACCCGCTTCAATCCACTCGCATCGTGC
>JAJYJL010000031.1:0-14878 GCA_021789565.1 Acidobacteriota bacterium | reverse complement strand
GCGGATTGTAAGACCGAGCGTGATCGAGAAGAAGCAGAAAGCAGCAACGCAGCTGCCGAACTCGAGCGGGTCAAGAAGCGGTTGGGTTCTTTCGCAGGACCAAGGGGAGAGCTCAACGCGGCTATCGAGAAACTCAAGTCCGAGAGAGAGGCTGCTGCACAAACAATCGAGACGCAAAGGAACTATGAATCGGTGAAGCAAGAGAAGCTCCGGGTGGCAGCCAAACTCGAGCAGGTTAAGCAGATCGAATCAGAAAGGTTCGCGCTTGAACAGGAACTTGCGACCTACAAGTCTCTGGACAGTATAGACGCCAGGGCATTCGGGGCGGGGCTGTCATCCGCCAAGGCTCTTGAAGGAGCCCTTAAAGACGAAGGTATCGGATTCGAAATCGATCCCGCGCGACCGATTCAGATCACAATTCAAGTGGATGGAGGTGCTCGTGGAGATGTCATGCTTGAGCGCGCCCGTAAGTTCGTTGCGCGCCGAGAGATACTGGCTCACGTTCCGGGATTTGCAACGTTGCATCTTACGAATGAAAGCCAGACTGCTCGCAAATTGGCCGAGCATCGCGAGGAAATTACTTCGACACTTGCCAGAGCCTCCTCGGAAACCCCTGATGACCTGCTGCGCCGGTTTGAGCGCCGCGGCCAACTGGCCGATCGCCTAACCGCAAGTACCGTCAAACTGCAGACCGCGGCGGAGTCACGAGCAATCGATGAGTGGGAATCAAGCCTCAAGGCCCTCGACAAACACTTGGGCAATTTGTCCGAACGTATCGCAAAGGTTGGTGTGAGCAGGGGCCTCTCATCTATTGACCAAGATTTGCAGGCCAGCCAATCGAAACTAAACGGCGTTATGACCGGGACAGCTCAGGTGGAGGCGAGAGTCCAATTCCTGACCCAACAACTCGACACCCTTGCCAAAAGAACCGCGGAGCGGCACGCTCGGCTAGCCACTCTGCAGAACGACGTTGCCGATCCCCTAAAGCGGGCAGCGGTGGAGAACGAAGCAGGGTTGAGTGCTCTCGAGCAGGCGTACCTTCAATACCAAGCCAAGGCCTCAGAAATCAAAATGAAGAAGGCACAGGTTCTAAACGGACGGCTGGAGGCGCACGTCTATTCCCGCCACAGTGTCGAAGAAGAGAAGGCTCGGCAGTTGACAAAGGAACTCGAGCGGCTGGCTGCTGATGCTTTGCCCGATGAGAAGCTCAACGAGCTCGGCACCCAAATCGAGGGATTGGAGAAAAGGGTCAAGGAGGCAGGTGATAACGTTGTCGCACTGAAGAAAGAAAAGCAGTTGCTTGATGCTGACCGGCTCGAACAGAAATTCAACGAAGCCGTTACACAGGCGACTATTGCAGAGGCAAAGAAGAAAGAGTATGAGGGCTATGCCTTCTCCACGCCCGGCGAGAGGCTCGAAGGGAGCAGGCAAATCGAAAAACTTCAGATAAACTTCAAAGCGCTCCAAAACAAGCGCGCGGAGCTGAAAATTAGATCGGACGCGGCTGGCGCAAGTCAAAGTCGCATAGCAGATTTGAAAGAGACCATCGCGGAACATGAACACCGATTAGAGCGCCTCAAGCAGCGCTTCGAAACCGATTCCTGCGTGCTTGAATTCGTCCAGAAGGCTCGTGAAAAGGCCTTTGCCGATTTGCTGACCGCCATTCCTTCCGGCGTTGGCCAACTATTTCGTCGCATTACAGCCGACAAGTACACACGCGTGGAGGGTGCAGGATTCACTTTGCAGCCGTGGTCTGCCGACAAGGGAGGAACACTTGAGCCACAAGAGATGTCCGGCGGAACATCAGATCAGTTCTATCTCTCCCTCCGGCTTGAAGCATTGCAGGCCGTCTTTCGGGAGGAAGTTCCACCATTTATCCTTGACGATGCACTCGTTTCGGCTGACCCGCAACGAAGGGCGGCAATCCTGGCGGTGCTTGAAGATCACTCTGCAAAAGGTCAGGTCATATTTCTGACCTGCCAGGACTGGCCCGAGCTGTCGAAATTTCCACGCCTGCAGTTAGGGTGAAAGTGTCGCATTCGATGTTCTCTGCTACTGACATAGCAAATTTCCTCGCCTGCCAGCATCTGACAACCCTCGATCGTGCTGAAAGGGCGGGAGAAATCGCCAGACCGGTTTTCGCTGACCCCAACGCAGAATTGCTTGCGAGGCTCGGCTTGGAACACGAACAGTCGTACCTGCGGCATCTCGCCGATGATCAGCATGCTGAAATCGCTGAAATACGTACCGACGTACCTTGGCCCGAGGCAGTTGCCGGGACATTGGATGCGCTGCGAAGGGGCGCCGGCGCCATTCATCAGGCTTCCCTCCAAGAAGGCCAATGGGGGGGCCGCGCCGACTTCCTTATCCGTGTCGAGAAGCCCAGCACTCTCGGTTCATGGTCTTACGAAGTGATCGAGGCGAAGCTTGCACGATCAACAAAGGCGCGGGCTTTGATTCAGCTTTGTTTCTACTCGGATCTTCTTTCGAGAATTCAAGGGATGGAACCGGAGTGGATGCATGTGGTCCTGGGAGGCGGCGCTAAACCAGAGAGATTTGCAGTCCGACACTACATTGCTTACTTCCGGAAAGTTAGGCACGAGTTCGAGGAGGCATGGAAAGGCGCGTCGAACACGTATCCAGAGCCTACGGAGCATTGCGACGTCTGTTCTTGGTTCCCAAAATGTGATGCGCGACGCCGGCGTGACGATCACCTGTGCCTGGTCGCGGGGATCACGAGGAACCAACGTAAAGGGCTGGTCGAACGAGATGTGAACACACTCGACCGCCTCGCGAGGCTACCTCTCCCGGTTCAGCCGAAGATTGAACGCATTGGGGAGTCGGCCCTTTCCCGTATTCGAGAGCAAGCACGCTTGCAAATGGAGGGACGTGAACACGGGAAGCTGATTTACGAACTAATAGAGCCAGTTGAAGCTGAAACGGGCTTTGCCAGCCTCCCTCCGCCGTCACGCGGAGACATATTCCTTGACTTTGAGGGAGATCCCTTCGCTTTCGAGCAAGGCCTGGAATACCTCGTCGGGACTGTGACAATTCCCACGGAAGCTCGCGTGCAGCCACGCTATGAAGCACTGTGGTCGTTTGAAAGGGCTGGAGAGAAGAAAGCATTCGAGAAATTCATTTCGACCGTCATGGAACGCTGGCGGCGCTACCCTGATATGCACATTTATCATTACGCCCCGTACGAGCCTTCTGCAATCAAGCGCTTGGCGGGGCGGCACGGAGCCTGTGTGGACGAGGTCGATCAACTCTTAAGGGCGGGTGCGTTCGTAGATCTCTATCGGGTCGTCCGACAGGGGCTGCGAGCTTCAACCGAAAGCTATTCAATCAAGAACCTTGAACCTTTCTATAACTTCGCGCGGGCCGTTCCATTGCGTGAGGCAACCTTAGCGCAGCAAACCTTCGAGGCTGTGCTGGCGTTGGGGAAGGGTCGGGAAGATATCGGCGAGCTCATTAACACGATTGAAGGCTACAACCGTGACGACTGCCTGTCAGCGTTCTTCCTACGGCAATGGCTGGAGGATCGACGGCACAAACTCGAGGTGAGAACCGGGACGGCATTGCCTCGCCCCCAAATCAAATCCGGCGAACCCAGCGAAGACCTCGCTGCTCGATTGCAACAGGTGGCGGAAATCATGGAACACCTTGTCGCCGACCTTCCCCCTGACGAAACGCGATGGACGGAAGAACAGAGGGCGCGGTGGCTTCTCGCACAGGAGTTGGAATGGCACCGTCGAGAGGAAAAGTCAGCTTGGTGGGAGTATTTCCGGCTTTGCGAACTCTCGGACGGCGAGCTTGAAGAAGACAAGGATGCCTTGGGCGGTCTCGTATACATCGCGGAAGTTGGCCGCGTGAAACGTTCGGTTGTCCACCGCTACCGATTTCCTCCTCAAGACCACTCTATTGATCGCGCTCTTGAAGTCCACGACCCTCGAACCCGAAAAAGTCCCGGCGAAGTTGTCCAGATTGACGACCGAGAACGAACTATCGATCTCAAGAGGGGTGCTTCTTCGAAGGTCCCCCATCCGACTGCGCTTATTCCCTTCGAGATTGTTGATACAAAGGCCCTGCGGGATAGTCTCTTGCGGTTAGGGACTTGGGTGGCCGACCACGGTATTACCGGAGCGGGGCCGTACCAGGCTGCACGGGACCTTCTGCTCCGCCTTCATCCAAAGATTAGAGGGAATTCCCAGGGTCCTCTTTTCGAGGACAAAGAGGACTTGACTGAGGCGGCTAAGCGTTTGGTTCTCTCTCTGGAGACTTCAATACTCCCGGCCCAAGGTCCGCCTGGGTCGGGCAAGACGTACACCGGGGCTCGTATGGTGATAGAGCTGGCGAACAATGCACGAAGGGTGGGACTCACTGCGGTAAGCCACAAAGTGATAAGTAACCTCCTTCGTGAGGTGTGTAGGGCTGCAAAGGAATCGGGCCTTGCACTGCGAGCCGTACAGAAGGCAAATGAAGAAGATGGTTGCGAAGATCCAATGGTGGCGCAGGTCGATACGAACCAGAAGGTCCTGAGCGCGTTGGGTGGCGGCGTGGCAAAGGTCGGAGCTGGGACAGCTTGGCTCTGGGCCAGGGAGGAGATGGCCAGTTCAGTAGATGTCCTCTTCGTCGACGAAGCTGGACAGATGTCTCTTGCGAATGTTTTAGCCCTCTCGCAAGCCGCCTCAAGCGTGGTTTTGCTTGGTGATCCCCAACAGCTTGATCAGCCTCAGCGGGGTGTGCACCCTCCGGGTGCGGATGTCTCGGCTCTCGCCCATTTGCTACAGGACCATGCAACCATTGCTGCTGACCAGGGCCTCTTCCTGGCAGAAACTTGGCGTTTGCACCCGGATATTTGCGCATTTACTTCAGAGCTTTTTTACGACAGTCGGCTTCGGCCCCGTCCTGAAAACCAGAATCAACGACTGAACGCGGAAGGGTCTCTCGATGGAACTGGATTGCGTTTCATCCCAATCGAGCATTCAGGAAACCAAAACGAATCGCCGGAGGAGGTCACAGAAGTCGTCGAAATCGTCAATCGACTCCTCCGGGACGGGACGACGTGGACAGACAAAAATGGGAAAACAGTCCCGCTCAGACTTCAGGACATTCTGGTGGTTGCTCCCTATAACGCGCAGGTATCAGCATTGGCTGAGAGGCTTCCCGCGGGAGCGAGGGTGGGTACCGTGGACAAGTTTCAGGGGCAAGAGGCTCCAGTTGTCATCTATTCGATGACTACCTCGACCCCAGATGATGCGCCAAGAGGAATGGAATTCCTTTATAGCCTGAACCGGTTGAACGTTGCGATCTCGCGGGCAAGATGTGTCGCTGTAGTCATCGCAAACCCGGCGCTGTTTCAAGTGCGATGCAAGACGCCACGCCAGATGGAGCTAGCCAATGCCTTCTGCCGGTATCTCGAAATGGCTTCCCTTGCATAAACAGGCGGCTCCAATCACGGTTCTTCTTGACCAACACCGCGAGGTAACGGAAGGTCAGGCCAGATTTCTTGAATCAATCTCTGCCTTCGACCATGCGATACTGTCAGTATTCAAACCCCGAATATGGATTTATTATACTTGCGCCGTTGCGCAGCGGACAGAATGACGAGGTATGTATATGGGTGCAAGTAGCGCCATCGCTCCCGGAGCCAGAGTTCTCATCAGGGACGCCGAATGGATCGTCAAGCGAGTGGATCGCACAGGAACGGGAGGCCAGTCTATTCAAGCCATCGGCGTTTCGGAGATTGTCCGGCATAAAGAAGCCCGCTTTCTCTCCGAAATAGAAGGCAAAGGCATCACCGTCCTGGATCCTGCCGAGACTGAACTGGTACCAGACACTTCCCCACAGTTTCGAAATGGCCGCCTCTATCTCGAAAGCCTACTTCGGCAGTCACCGCCAGCTGGCACTGATTTGTGGATTGGCTATCAAGCGGCTATTGACGACCTGCCTTACCAGCTCGACCCTGCCCTGTTGGCCCTCGAGCAGCCCCGCCAACGCATTCTCATCGCCGATTCGGTGGGACTTGGGAAGACCATTGAGATCGGCATCCTGCTCAGCGAGCTCATCAACCGCGGCAAAGGCAAGCGGATTCTCGTGGTCACAACCAAGAGTATGATGGCCCAATTCCAGAAGGAGCTGTGGTCGAGGTTCACGGTCCCGCTGGTCCGTCTGGACTCTGTAGGCTTGGAACGGGTCCGGAACCGCATCCCGACCAATGCGAACCCCTTCCATCACTATGACAAAGCCATCATTTCCATCGACACGCTGAAACAGAATGACGTGTTCAGAGCCTGGGCAGACAGAAGCTACTGGGACATCATCGTCATTGACGAAGCCCATAACGTAGCCTTCCGTGGCTCCAAACTCTCTTTGCGGGCTAGACTGGCAGACCTTCTCTCGCGCCGTTCCGACACGCTGATTATGGCCTCGGCGACGCCGCATGATGGCAAGGCGGCGTCGTTCGCAAGCCTGATGAACATGCTGAACCCAACTGCCATCGTCAATCCAGAAGACTACGGTCCCGACGACATCAAAGGCCTATTCCTCCGACGCTACAAAAAGGACGTCCAAGAACAGATCGCTAGTTCGTTCCTGGAACGCCAAGTCACGAGGCATATTGTGCCGGCCTCCCCCGACGAGGAAGCTGTGTACGACCGCCTGGCCGACGCCCAGTTTCTATCCTTCGATCATACGCGGCGCACCGGGCAACTTCTGTTCAAGACGGTCCTGGAAAAGTCGCTTTTCTCGTCGCCTGCGGCGTGCCTTTCGACTATTCGCCAGCGCCTGCGTAAGCTTGAGGCGGATTCCGGTTTGGAGGCGGAAAAGGATCGTCTAACTCTAGCTCAACTCGCCGAGGCCTTGGAACGTATCGGGCCGGCAAACTTCGCAAAGTACCAGCGACTCGTCGAAACTCTCCGGCCTGGTGGCGATATGAAATGGGATCCTGCCGACCCCAATAACCGTATTGTCCTGTTCACCGAACGCATCGAGACTCTGCGATTCCTCGAAGAAAACCTCATTCGCGATCTGCAACTTAAGCCCGATCAAGTCGCGGTGGTTCACGGATCAGGTATTGAGGATGTGGACCTTCAGCAAGTAGTTGAAGACTTTGGGCGTGACCGTGCAACTGTACGCCTCCTGCTCGCCTCCGATATTGCAAGTGAAGGTCTGAACCTTCATTTCCTTTGCCATAAACTGATCCATTTTGACATCCCCTGGTCGCTAATGGTCTTCCAGCAGCGCAACGGCCGCGTGGACCGTTACGGTCAGGAGCGGCAGCCGCAAATCAACTACCTTTATACGGAGCCGCAGCACCCGCAGATTCGGGGCGACGTGCGCATCCTTGAACTCCTCATGCAAAAGGACGAACAAGCGGCCAAGAACATCGGCGATCCTTCTATTTTCCTTGGCGTATTCGATGCAAACCAGGAAGAACAGATGACGGGTAGGGCGATGGAAGAGGAGCTTGCTCCTGCCGAGTTCAACCAGCGCATGGAGAAAGCCGCTGAGGATGACCTGCTTTCTATCCTCCTTGGTGACGCCCCTGCTCCATCGGGCCAAACTGCCCTAACCCATTGCCACACCTTCCCGAGTCTTTTCCCTGACGATCTGACGTATTTCCGTGAGGGACTGGCGGCTCTTGACCCCACCGTGGACCTGCAAGCCGACTTTGATCCTGAGCGGCAACTTGTAACCGTCACTGTCAATGATGACCTTCGGCGTACATTCCGCGCTCTCCCGGCGGAGGCGATCCCTGCGGACGGACGGCTTCACCTGACCACCAGCCGTGACCGGGTGAAGAAAGCCATAAAGGACTCGCGGGCTGAGGAAAGCACCTGGCCCGACATTCATTTGCTCTGGGATCTTCATCCGGTGATGGAGTGGCTCAACTTCAAACTGATGGTCGCCTTTGGACGCAAACAGGCCCCGGGTATTCGCCTGGCAGGCACGCTGCGCCCGGGAGAATCTCTATTCCTTGTTGAGGGCGAGATTCCCAACCGCAAGGGTCAACCCGTGATTCACGAGTGGTTCGCCGTTCACTTCGAGGGCCAGCGCCATGCCGGAATCCTTCCGATTGGGGATTTTCTCAAGCGAACTCAGTTAGGCACCCGGGCCTACCCCAACCCCGGCGAGTTTGAGATTCCGATTGCAGTGCATAGTCTTCTCCCGGATGCAGCAGTAGAGGCACGTCATTACATGTCCGCACGTCGGCGAGCTTTTGAAAATGACTTGCAGGCACGGCTCAAGGAAATGGTCCAGAATCTCGTTACCTTGCAGGATCGCCAGCTTTCGTTTCTGGAACTGGAATACCCTGAAGATCAAACGTTAGTCGGCGCTCGGCGGAACAAGAAACTTGAGCGCAAGCGCCACATTGCTGAAATCTTCTCCGACTACCGGCGATGGGTGGAGGATACGCTCACTACCGAGGACAGCCCTTTTCTTCGAGTAGCTGCGGTTTTCCTCGGGTAAAACGCCATGGCAATCGACCTCATCGGGATCAACAACGAGAACGAGTTCTACACGCACCATTACTTGGCTGCAATTTTGGAGGGTGACCTGAAGGCGCTATTTGAGGCCTGGGGGCACATGGAGCACCCTCCGTGGGACAGTCTCCGACGCCTAGCCGGGCCCTTTAATGCAATGCGTAAAGAGTTGGCCGCCACAGCGGACCCCGACGAGCGGCTGGCCCTCCAACGCACTTGGTTCAGGGATCTACTAACCGTCCTCGGTTATTCTCTAGCCCCTGACACTGTCGAACTGGAAGATGGGTTCGTTCTTTCGCTCGCCGGGCAGGTTACTCGGTCTGACGGCAAGCCGCAACTCTGGGTATTGGAAGCACTCAACGGGAGTGATGAGGAAGACCCGTTAGTTTCCCAGGAAGATCTCCTGACCAAAAAGGTGTTCGCCGCAGCGGAGCCACCTCGCTGGGTCATTCTCTACGGCGGTGTTCAACTCCTTCTGCTAGACCGGACCAAATGGCCGGCAAAGCGCTTGCTCCGTTTCGACTTCGAGAAGATCCTGGGTCGCCACGAATCCTCCACACTCCGCGCAACTGCGGCACTGCTGCACCGTGATTCCGTATGCCCGGCGGGCAAGATTAGCCTTCTCGACCAACTGGATGAGAACTCTCACAAGCACGCCTTCGCCGTTTCCGAAGACCTGAAATATAGCGCCAGGGAGGCGGTCGAACTCCTGGGGAACGAAGCCGTTTGGTACCTCCGCGAAGTCCTAAAGGAAGGCATCTACGGCAAGGATCTGGCAGAGCGGCTTACCAGGGAGTGCCTCCGATACCTGTATCGCCTGCTCTTCCTTTTCTATGTGGAGGCGCGCAGCGAGGAGCTTGGCTATGCGCCCATGAAAAGCGAAGAATACCGGACCGGATATAGTCTGGAGAGTCTTCGCGATGCGGCCGAAGCTGAGCTTTCCACGGAAGAGGATCGCAATGGGTTTTATCTTCACCAATCCCTGCAAACGCTTTTCCGGCTCATCTTCGAAGGCTGGCACCATGAGCTGCCGGCCGACCGCATAGGTGACAACAATTTTCGCATGGAACCGCTGCGCTGCGACCTCTTCGATCCTGAACGCACTCCCTTACTGAGCCGCGTCCGGCTGCGCAACCACGTTCTGCAACAGGTGATTGAGCTGCTTTCGCTATCTCGCGAGGGTAGAGGGCGACGGGGGCGCATCAGCTATTCGCAGCTTGGCATCAACCAGCTCGGCGCCGTGTACGAAGGGCTACTCTCCTATACGGGATTCTTTGTAGAAGAGAAGGATGGGCTCTACGAGGTTAAGCCGGAAGGGGAGCCATCTGACCCTCTTAAACAAGCCTATTTTGTTACGAGGCACGCGCTTACAGAGTACAAAGAGGAAGAGAAAGTTTTCGACAAACGTGGCCGTCTGGTTCACCATCCACAGGGCAGCTTTGTCTATCGGCTGGCGGGCCGGAACCGCCAAAAATCGGCCTCGTACTACACGCCATATGTTCTCACCCAATGTGTCGTTAAGTATGCGCTCAAGGAGCTGCTCAAGGATAAGAAGGCTGACGACGTCCTCAAATTGAATATCTGTGAGCCTGCGCTTGGTAGTGGAGCATTCCTGAACGAAGCCTTGAACCAGCTCGCGGATGCTTACCTCGAACGCAAACAGCGGGAAACCGGCCGTTCAATTTCCCATGAAAATTATCTGTACGAAAGGCAGAAGGTCAAGGCCTACCTCGCCGACAACTGTGTTTACGGGGTTGACCGAAATCCTGTTGCCATTGAGCTCGCCGAGATTTCGTTGTGGTTGAACACGATTTACTCGGGCCACACGATCCCCTGGCTCGGGGCGCAACTGGTGGCAGGCAACAGCCTGATGGGCGTGCGTCGCCAGGCATTCCTTCGTGATCAACTTTCGAGCGACCACCGTGAATGGTTAGCGGCTGTCTCCGAGCGTGTGCCGCTCGGTACGGAACGAATCTCTGGTCAGATTTGGCATTTTCTGGTGCCTGACCAAGGCATGGCTGACTACACCGACAAAGCTGTGAAAGGGATGGCGCCGACGGAGATGAAGAAGGTTCGTGATTGGCGCAGGGATTTTCTTGCCCGATTTCAGGCAGCAGATGTGCGAGCCGTGGAGCGACTTTCCGAGGCAGTCGACGGGCTCTGGAAGAAACACACGGAGGAAATTCGTCAGGTCCGAAAGGAGACGGCTCCCGTCTTTCCTGTGTTCGGGCATGAGGATGACCCAGCCTTCGCTCCAACAGGCCAGCGCCTCACCACCCAAGAGCGCGATGCGCTCTATCGTCGGGAGATCCAAGGCGAAGGGGCTCCCTGGGCGACTCCCTATCAGCGTCTGAAGTTAGCGATGGACTACTGGTGTGCATTATGGTTCTGGCCCGTCGAGCAGGCCGACCTGCTGCCAACGCGGGATGCGTTCTTGTTGGAATTGCAGGCAATTCTGGAGGGCACGCATCACGAGGTTCGGCCGCTGCTTCCGGAGCAAGGAGATCTGCTTGCCGTGCGCCCCGCCCAGCAGAAGCAACTCCGAATGATCGATGAGGCGGGCACGGTGAATCTTGATGAACTTTGCGCGCGGTTGCCAAGACTTAGAGTTGTCCGGGACCTTGGGCGACAGCACCATTTCATGCACTGGGAACTCGAGTTTGCGGATTTGTTCGCGGACCGGGGGGGCTTTGATTTGGTTTTGGGAAACCCTCCGTGGATCAAGATCGAGTGGAATGAAGGGACCGTCATGGGGGACTTCGAGCCGATTTATGTGCTTCGCAGTCTTTCAGCACCTCAGTTAAGGGAACTCCGCGAGGAAGTTTTGAAAAAGCAGTCGGCCCTGCGTCAAACATACCTAAATGAATACTGTGAGGCTGCGGGGACACAGAACTATCTGAATAGCAGGCAGAACTATCCACTTCTGCAAGGAATCCAATCCAACCTTTTCAAGTGCTTTATTGCGCGAGGCATGGAGCTGTCAGGCGCCTCTGGGCTCGTCGCTTTCATCCATGACGACGGCATTTTCGACGACCCCAAGGGACAACTTCTGCGGAAGTCACTTTACCCACGATTGAGCTATCGTTTCCAATTTGAGAATGAGTGGCCCCTCTTCGAGGGGCTCAATGACCATGGTCGTATGCGATTTGAAGTGACCATTTTCGGAGCTCCGAAGAAGATTACATCGTTTATCAGTATTTCTAATCTTTATTTGCCATCGACTATTGATACTTCAATCGATCATGACGGATCCGGACAATGCGGCGGCATAAAGACTGAAGATGGTGAGTGGAATGTGGTTGGGCATCGCTGTCGGCTGATTGCCGTAACCGACCCTATTCTTTGCATTTTCGCAACCCTCTATGACGGGCCGGGAACGCCAGCACTAGAGGCGCGATTGCCCAACCTCCATAGCAGCGAAATTCTCGGAACCCTGAATAAAATAGCCGAATTTCCTAACCATCTTGGGAGCCTTGAGGGGCATTATGACAACACGGTAATGTGGGACGAGACGAACCGGGTGAAGGACGGAACTATTCGCCGTGAAACTCGATTTCCCGCAAGACCTGGAGAATGGATCGTTTCAGGCCCACACATTTACGTTGCGAACCCGTTATTCAAGACTCCGCAAACTGTGTGCAAGGAACCAAATGACTATGACCTGATCGATTTAACTGCAATTCCGGTGGACTACCTGCCTCGAACGAACTATGTGCCTTCCTGCAATTCGGAGACTTACATAATCCGTACGCCCAGGGTTTCTTGGGGTGAACGTCAGCTGTTCACACAGTGCTATTTGGTTGCCGCCAGGAGAAGGTTGAACCAATCACAGGAACGAACATATCTTCCAGCCATTCTACCTAAAGGTGCAGGGCACGTGCACCCGGTTCTGTCATTGGCATTTGAACAGACTAGGGATCTAGCTACGTTCGCAGGCGTTGCGGCGTCCTTAGTTTCTGATTTTTTTGTCAAGACTACAGGTCGAAGCGATCTATACGAGTCAGTATTGAGACTCTTGCCGTTGCCTCACGAAAGTGTCGAAAGGCTTCAAGTTCGGGCGCTCCTGTTGAACTGTCTTAGTGTCCACTATTCAGACTTATGGCGAAGCTGCTGGCTACCTGAATACACCCAACAGTGCTGGTCAAAGCAAGATCAAAGGCTGTCGAACCAGCGCTTCAGAGCACTCCGGCCTGAATGGGAATGGCAGACACCTTTGCGCTCAGATTACGAACGACGACAGGCACTCGTTGAGATTGACGTGCTTGCCGCACAGGCCATCGGTCTAACCCTGAACGAGCTGCTGGCGATTTACCGTATACAGTTCCCCGTTTTGCGCCGAAATGAAAACAACACCTTCTATGATCGGTGCGGGCGAATTATCTATCTTGACGGCGACACTCTGTATGGGCTGTCAACGGGTGAATGGAAGAAGGTCCGGTCAATGACGTCGGGTTCTGTACGGCGTACGTTCAAGGACGATACTAAGACGGAAGGTCCCTGTGAACGCGCGATTGAGTATCTGGCACCCTTCGGCCGATGCGACCGCGAACAGGACTACGCCACCGCCTGGAAGTTCTTCGAGGAGAACGGAGAATGATCCCCTCGGTCATTGCCCGGCAGATCCAGCGCGGTGTGGAGGACTTCCTCCTCACCACTTTTCCCATTACTAACCCTTTTTTTGCTGGAGTGCTGGAAAAGCTGCTGGCTACGCCAGGTATGCTTTTTCGGGGGCCGTATCTTTCAATCAAACTGCCCTTTGTCCAAGCTGGCGATATTTCGCGCCGGTTTCCAGAAGTAACGCCAGAATCCTTCAGGCCTTACCACCATCAACAGCAAGCCTTTGAGCGGCTGGACACGCGAGTCGGACGGTCCACTATCGTGGCAACTGGTACGGGCTCTGGCAAGACAGAATGCTTCCTGTACCCTATTCTCGACCACTGCCTCCGGCAGCGTGGAAGGCGCGGCATCAAGGCCATCCTCATCTACCCGATGAATGCGCTGGCGACGGACCAGGCTCAACGGTTGGCAAAGATGATCTGGCGGAACCCAGAATTGCGCGGTTACGTCAGTGCTGGTCTTTATCTGGGAGGCCTGGAACGTCGACCCTCACAAGTCATGACCGAGCAGGACCTCATAACAGACCGTGACATCTTGCGTGCGGCCCCTCCCGACATTTTACTTACCAACTACAAGATGCTCGATTACCTGCTTGTCAGGCCACGCGATGCCAGACTATGGCAGATGAACGAACCTGAAACGCTTCGTTACCTGGTCGTCGATGAGTTGCACACTTTCGACGGAGCGCAGGGGGCGGACCTCGCCTGTCTGATTCGTCGAATCAAGGAGCGGGTAAAGACCCCTATCGGCCATCTCTGTTGCGTGGGTACTTCGGCCACCCTTGGCGACGGAAGCCAGGAGAATCTGGCGGAATATGCCCGCAAGCTTTTCGGCGAGCCCTTTGAGGTGGATAACGTCATTGGCGAATCATTGCTGACGCCGGACGAGTTCCTCAGAGGTTATTTGGTGACCCAATTCCAGACGCCGGGCACGGGTGACCTCGCGGCCATGGATCCCTTGGCCTACGAATCCACCGAAGCCTACCTCCATGCGCAATCCCCTCTCTGGCTAGGTGAGGATCTCTCAGCGGACCCCATTCGGTTGGGGGAAGGACTCAAGCATCACGCCTTCTTCCGAAATCTGCTGATGATTCTCGGCAACCGCGCCGTTAGCGCCAGCGATCTAGCGCACGACTTGAAGAAGCGGCTCCCCGGCTTCGGCGAAAAAGAGGATGTTTACCTGGATCGGCTGCTCGGGAGTTTTCTTTCGCTGGTTTCTACGGCCAGGATTCTTGGGCCGGTGATAGATGGGGGGCAAAGACTCGACCCCCTTGTGCAGATTCGTTTGCAACTCTGGCTGCGAGAGCTGCGGCGCATGGTGGCGCCGGTGCGGCTCGATCCTGTACTGGCATACGCTGACGATCTGAAGCCGGAGGAATTAAAGCAAAGCCTCCCGGCGATTCACTGCCGCGAGTGCGGCCTGACCGGCTGGGGCGGGACCGTCCGCGATGCCGACATGCGTGTCAACCCCGACCTGCAGACCTTCTACAACAGCTTTTTCGCCAATTCGCCTCATGTGAGCTTCATTTATCCCTATGCCGGGAGTGGGCGCAGGAAACAACGCGAATTCCAGCAATACATCTGTACCGAATGCCTGAGCCTCATGCGGATGTCCGAACCGCACCCATGTGCCCATTGCGGAGCCGGTTTCGAGCGAATGCTGCCGGTTTGGATTCCAGAGACGAATTACACAGTCAAGAGAAGGGATGGTAGCGAGAGAAGGGTCGGATCGCATGATTGTCCCGAATGTGGTGGGCACAACTCACTCACCATTTT
>JAJYJL010000030.1 GCA_021789565.1 Acidobacteriota bacterium | reverse complement strand
TCTTTAATATATTCGTCACTATTTCGAACTCGAACACACTTACATTGAAAACAAAAGGCCTGCTCTCCAAAACGACTCAAAATTCGTCATTGACCGCGGAAGTTGGGCTAGCGCCAGGCCATAAATCCGGCTATAAAGTTCAAAGCAACTCCCTGATGAGATTTGACGTCGAATCACCAGGTTCCAGACTGCCCAGGCGTGAGGTTATCAAAGCATGAGTTCCTACCAACGTTTTGCACTCAGCTTCCTGGTCCTGGTTTTCTGGCAACCGCTGGCAGCCCAGAATGCCACGCCCACGGACCCACCGCCGCAGCCCCCAGCCAACGTCACGGTTCCGGCAGAGACTCATATTCCCGTCTCGCTTGAAAATGCCATCAACTCCAAGACCGCCTTTCCCGGCCAGTCCATCTATTGCCGGACCATTTTTCCCATCACGGTCGACAACCGCATCGTGATTCCCGTGGGTAGCTACGTCAAAGGAGAAGTGACCCAGGTGGTGAAGCCCGGCCGCATCCGGGGAAAAGCAAAACTGGGACTTCGATTCGATTCCCTGACCCTTCCCAATGGTGTGACGGAAAACCTGCGCGCTTCGCTCTCCTCTTTCGGGTCGAGCGGCAACGAGGGCTTTAACCGCAAGGAAGGAAAAATCGAAGGCCAGTCCACCAAGGGGAAAGATGCCGGCCGGGTAGCAGAAACCACCGTCACCGGAGCTCAAATCGGCACCCTGGCGGGCATTTCGGGCGGCCATACGCTCAGAGGCCTCGGGATTGGAAGTGCTGCGGGCGCCGCGGCCGGAGCCATCTGGGTGCTGGCCGGGCGTGGCAAGAATATTTATCTTCCGCCCGGAACCAGTCTGGAACTTCAGTTGGCAACCCCTCTGACCTTTGCGCCGGAACAGCTCGATTTCAGCGGTGATCCTCCTTCGCCACCGGTTGTCGAACGCCAACAGCCCGATCAAGGAAGTAAGGCGAGGCGACGGCGCTTCCGCCGCTTCCCGATTGGCCCCGGGATCCTGCGCCCGTTCTAGGCGCGCGGCTGGCAACGATTCGCCGATCGAGCTTTTACATAAAAACCAGCGACTGTCCGGTGATCTCGAACCTTTTCCGGCAGCGCGGGTTCTGGCACAGCACAACGTCATCACGCCGCAGCATGTACGACCTGATTTTCTGGAACTTTGCACGGTCGCGTTCGTCGGCGTTACCCCGCAAAGTTTTCTTCTTGGTGCGCTCAAGCCAGCGGACCTGGTAGGTGGCCGTCTGGCGGCAGTGGTGGCAGGAAAGATTGGCCGGTTTTGAAACTTCTTTTTCGTCGAAAAAGTCTCGCTCTTCCATAGTCCCCACATTCTAGCGTGAATCCTCAATTATTGCAGGCTGTTTCCTCATGAATTTCGGGCCCAGCCAAAGCAGCGCCAGGGCATCAATCAGGAAATGCGCCGTCATGGATGGATAGAGCGAGCCTGTCTGGACCACTGGCCAGGCCAGCAACGCTCCCAGCAAGCCCGCGCGAACCATGCCACTCAGGCCCTGGTAGGAATGCGCCAGGCCGAAAGCAGCCGACGAAACCGCTACGCCCCACCCCGCCGAATGGAACCAGGCCGAGGCCTCAGCCAGCAGAAATCCGCGGTAAAGAAACTCTTCGCACAAGCCCGCCGTGGGCGCCATGCCCAACAGCGACCACCATCTTTCCCGGCTCGTCTGCGGCATCAGAATGCGCACCATTTCGGGTTCTTCCGGCCACAAACCATGCCGCTCCAGATACAGCACCAGCCCCAGCCCCGCCACGGAAACCAGAACCAGCACGACTGTCCATTTGAGGAAGCCGGAACCCGAAACCGCGGCCAACCCTACCGTCAGCCCATCCGGCCATGCAAAAAAAACCACCAGCGCCCCGATCGCCGCCAGCATCCACTGCGAAACCACCGCGGAAAAGTAGAGCGCCGTTTTGGGGATGCCCTGCACCAGATCCGGGCGTGAGCTGCGCCAGGAAAGAAGCGGAACGCCTACGATGAGGAGCACCGAAAAACCAATCCGGACCGAGCTTGAAAGCATTCAGTTTCCCTTCAGGCAAACAACCGCATGTGCGGGAGGGCTAGTGTCTCATTGGCTCGGCAACGCGTCAACCTTCAAGGCTTGGACGAAACCGCTCCGCTAAGCAGGCGCGGTCGCGGGAGGCGGTCAGGCGGGATAATAGCCTTCATGCGGGATATTTTTCACTCAAATTCTTCCCAGCGAGCTCTCCGGTTCGTTTTTTTCGCCCCCGTGTATTTTCAACAACATGGCCCGGTTCGTTTTTAGGTTCGTTTTTTCCACAGCTACGTGTTTTCAACAACTTCTCCGCTTCGTTTTTCGGTTCGTTTAGGTTCGTTTTTGATGGCCGATCCCTTGTTTTCAATAACCTCTCCGGTTCGTTTTTAAAAAAAGCGTGTTTTTTTGTCCCACAATTGTAATGCCAAACCCTATGGGCAATTGTTTTCAACACGTTGCAGCCATATTAAGAGTCCGACCAGACTACTTACCGTTATGATCACAATCCGCCACCAGGAAGGCTACCACGCTAGCCCACAAAAGTCAAGCAAATACTGCGAGTATAGCGCACACCATCCCGCTCTGCGGGACCTACAGAGTCGGAACTTGTCCCGATTCTCAAAAGCGCCGACCCCAGAACCAAGGCCCTAAGCTACCCGCTGTTGCATGTATCCAATTCCGGCCATAGGCTGATAATCAATTCGACTCTCGAACGATCGAGCTCCGTGCCGCCGCGTAAACTGATTTCATAGCATTCGGCTGCGTACTTCCGGGCAAGATTAGCTTCACCTTGTTCGAGGAGAATTTTGGCCATCCCGAATAATGCCGTCGGATGATCAGGGCCGTACAAAAGGGCTTGCTCACTATAGTGTCTGGCAGATTCGAGGTCGCCATCCAGACGGCACATCACAGCAGCGTGGCGGGATAATCCTCGCGCCCACTGATGCTGGTTCTTGCGAGCGGCTTCTGCAATGGAGTCATCAAGAAGCTCCAGCGCTTGCAAGCGATTGCCTGACCGCCAAAGCTTGGTGCTCCGAACCATAGCCAAACTGAGTTCATCCCGTTTTTTCATACGACCTGCATAATAAGAATTCTTGTGGAAACGAACCGCGAACACTGGCGATGCGTGGCCTCGCCAAACGTTTTCGTTGGGGAGGGATCCGCCCTCCCGGTCTACTATCGGGCAACAAAAGCGGGCGCCCGATGGGCTTCCCTGCGATAGCGCCTCACCCGTGCAGCAGGTAGGCGCCGAGGACGGCGCCGCAGCGCTCGCGGAAGACCTCAACGGGGATGTGGCTGGAATCCATCAGCCACTGCAGGCAGTAGCCGTCCACCAGGGCGCGGATGGTGGCGGCGGCGTCCTGCGGGCGAACGCGGCGAAACTCCTGCAGTTTGATGCCTTCGGAAATGATCTGCGCGTCGCGCTTGCGGCAGCGGAGAAAGAATTCATGAAACAGTTGGCGGAAGCGGTCGGAGCGGGAGCCGAGGGTGACGAAATCAAACAGCACAAGGTAAAGCTTGCGATTGACTTCGGCGCTGTGAAACAGCAGTTCCAGTTCCGCCGCCAGTCGCTCTCGGGGTGAATCCTGGCTGGCCGCCACCTGGTCAAGGCTGCGGGTCAGTTCATTGAGCAGCCACTCCAGGACGGCGTAAAAGAGGTCTTCCTTGCTGTGGAAATAGTGGAGCGCTCCGCCCTTGCTGGAATTGGCGCGCGCCACCACAGAATCGATGGTGGTGGAATGCAGGCCTTTGTCCAGAATTTCGGCGTAACCCGCCTTGATCAGAGCGTCGCGGCGTCGTGCAGTAAGCTCGTGGTCGACCCGGCGCGGACTCATGCGTATCCTTTCTCTACTTAAGGGGAGGCTTATAGAATGTAAGATATACTGAGGTGGACGTCAATCCTTACTGTTGAATCAAGAGGTGACGCCCCCCTCCAGGCGGCACTTTCGGTGTGATGCCGGGCTAAAACCTGGCGCTATATAAAGAAACCGGCTGCGGCAAAAATCCATGGAAGGCAATCTTTTCGGGCTCGGCAAAGCGGAAATGGAGCAACTGGCGCTGGATTGCGGCCAGCCGCCATACCGCGGCAAACAACTGTTCCGCAATCTCTACGCGCGCCGCGTGCGCGACCTTGAAACCTGCACGGACATTCCCGCAAATTTCCGCCAAGAACTCAGTTCCCGCTATCGCCTCGAGTGGCCAGGCGTCAAAGCGGGGATTCCGTCGCGCGACGGGGCTGTGCGCTATCTGCTCACCCTGCAGGACGGCGAAAATATTGAAACGGTCTACATGCCTATCGAGGACCGGGTGACCTTGTGCCTTTCAAGCCAGGTGGGCTGCGCGGTGGGGTGCCGCTTCTGCTTTACGGCGCTGCTGGGAGTGAAGCGCAACCTGACGGCCGGCGAAATCGTGGGCCAGGTGGCCGCCGTGCTGGATGCGCAGCAGCCGCCCGCAGAAACCCCGGTGAACCTGGTCTTCATGGGCATGGGCGAGCCCATGCTGAACCTGGAAGCGGTGATGAAAGCCGTTGGGATTTTTTCCGATTCGAACGGGTTCGGGCTGGCGCTGCGACGCATGACGGTTTCCACGGCCGGCGTCATCCCGCAGATTCGCAAATTCGCGCAGGAGGCGGCGCGGCCCAAGCTGGCCGTATCACTGAACGCCTCGAACGACGAGCAGCGCACAGAACTGATGCCGCTGAACCGCAAGTATCCGCTGGAAGATTTGTTACACGCCTGCCGGGAGTTTCCCCTGGGCCCTCGCGAGTACGTAACATTCGAATACGTGCTGCTGGATGGGATCAACGATTCCGATGACGATGCGCGGCGGGTGGCGGGGCTGGTGCGCGGCATCAAGTGCAAGCTGAACCTGATTCCGTTCAACCCCGGGTCGGAATTGCCTTACAAACCTTCGCCGCTCAAGCGCGTGCTGGGCTTTCAGGACGTCCTGCGCGGCCACCAGGTACCGGCTTACATCCGCATTTCTCGGGGGCAGGACGTGATGGCGGCCTGCGGCCAGTTGCGGCTGGGGGCAATGAACCAGTCAACAGCGCCAATTGAGGCGCCTTTGTAGCGCGGTCCGTTTTTGGCGGAGCTGAAGCTCCGCCTTCCTAAACTGGCGTTCGCATTCCGATGACGGCCATCATGCGCCCGGCCAGCGCGCCTTCCTTGCGATAAGAATAGAAAAGGTCCGTGCGGCAGGCAGTGCAGTAGTCCGCAACGTAAATCTGCCCGGCCGGAACGCCCGCGTGTTCCAGTTGATAACGGACCGCGGCGGCCAGGTCGAGATGGACCTTCGAGAATGAGTCTTCCATCTGATGTCCCGGCGGGGCCTGGAGCGTGAAGAGCGTCTGGTAACGCAACGCCATCCTCAATTCTTCCGGAGTTGCTGCCACTTTATGGAAGAACCCTTCGCCTGCCGGAAACGCCCCGCAGAAATCATCCACCAGTTCTGGCCCCACTTCGTAACAACACTTGCGGATGGAGGGGCCGACGGCCGCCAGCAGATTCCCGGGCCGTGAACCGAACATGCGGCCCATTTCGCCGACAGCCTTTTCAACAATGCGGTGCAGAGCGCCGCGCCAGCCTGCATGCACAGCCGCAACCGCGCGGCGTTCACGGTCAACCATCAGGACAGGCACGCAATCCGCGACGCGAATCCCCAGCAGCATCCCGGCACTGTCAGCGATCAGCGCATCGCCCGAGAGCGCCCGCGGCGCATGATCAGGTGTCGGCAAGGGATTCCCGGCCAACTGATATTGGACAGCCGCAACGCCGGGGACGCACAAGGCGCGGTAGACAACCGTGGAGTGCGTCTGGCGCAGCACGGCCAGTGGAAAGCGGCCGGCGCCCAGGGCCTGAAAAAACCGGCGTCCCTCCTGCCCGTTCCCGAGGCTGCGGGCGGTCCCGTCCAACCCGGAGTTCCGCCCGGCAGCTTTGGGCGGCAGGGCCCCGCCCTTGCGCGTGCCAAAGGCGTGGACCAGCCAGGAAATTTGCGCCAGCGCCCTGCACTCCAGCCAGGACTGCCCCTTTGACGACACGAAATGGAAGGGTTCAGCAGCCAAGTTTTGAATATAGCACGCCCTTGGCAAGGCCATTGCCGGGCCCGGGCGGCGCCCGGACTGCCGTTTTCTGCAGAATTGAATTCCATTCCCTGGTCTGCTAAGGTAAACAAAGACCTTGTGAAAATCCGGGCTGTGAAGAAAAAAGAAGCGGCTGGCATGGCCGAACCGGCGGGAGTGGCGAATCGGCAGAGCGGCGCCAGGCGCGCTTGCATTGAAAACGCTGCCCGGTGCGGAAAAGGATGACGGTCGGCACAGGCATTGACATTGCTGAAACGGAGCGGATTGAGCGCGCTCTGGAACGGCATGGAGAGCGGTTCTCACAGAAGATCTTCACTCCCGCAGAAATCGCTTACTGCGAACGATTCAAGAACAGGGCAGAACGTTATGCCGCTCGCTTTGCCGCCAAAGAGGCGGCGTTTAAGGCGCTGGGGACCGGCTGGGCCCGCGGTGTCCGCTGGCTGGATGTGGAAGTCGCGCATCACTCGAGCGGCAAGCCCGAGCTGCTGCTGACCGGACGAGCGAAAGAAGTGGCGGACCAACTGGGTGTCACGCGCGCCGTCATGTCCATATCACACGCGAACCGTTATGTTGTTGCGCAGGTGATTCTTGAATCGAATTCTTAGCCCGGTCCCGGCATTCCGGCGAAGGTCAGCCGCTTTCCCCTTCCTGGTGGCTTTTGTGCTGGCAGGCGCAAATGCGCCGGCGGCGGCAAAGGCCGCGCCGCCGGAGCCGATTGCGGAACTGTCTAACGAAGCGGCGGCCAGGCTCCTGATTCACGTGGTAAAGCCGGATTATCCGCCCGTCGCCAGGGTGAATTTCATCCGGGGGAAGGTCCAACTAAAGATCAAGGTCACTTCGAAGGGACGGGTGTCTGAAGTTCATTGGCTTCAAGGTGAACCCATCCTTGCGGTCGCGGCTGTCGAATCGGTCCGGAAATGGCTCTATCGGCCTTATGTCTCACAGGAAGGGCCCGTACCGTTCAGCACATACGTAACCGTCAAGTTCGACCTGCATCCCCATTCCTTCAAAGATCGAATGCCCATGGGTGCAGACGACTATCTGGAAAAACAGGTACATCCGCCGGAAGTTGTCAGCCAGCCTCGGCAGGACCTGTCTGCGGTGGGCATCCCGATGAAAGTTCTGGTTGACTCAAGAGGAGAAGTGGTGGATGCAACTTCCATGAAGGCGGCGGAGCCGGAAATTGACATGGCAAGGAAGAGCCTTCGGTCGTGGAAGTTCCGGCCGGCGCGATGGGGGGCGCTTGCGGTGCCGTGGTATGTGATGGTCACAGTTCCGCTTCCCTACATGGCGCTGGACCAGACGCCCAATTCGGCAAAGCATTGATAATGTCCCCGAAAAATCCCTCGGCTCGCGCCGGAGACAGGAAGGGCAGGACTTACTGATGGACCAATTCAAAATGGCAAAATGGGCCGCGTGCCTGGCCGCCGTCCTTCTGCTGACGCCGCAGGCCTGGGCACGCTCGCGCGGCCAGGAGCTTTTCAAGTATGTGGCCGGGACGGAATCCCTGCCTAAAGATTGCATGGGACAACTTGAAGTCACCGAATCCCACCTCGTGTTCCAGTGCGCTGAAAATTCCGTTAGCATTTCCTACGACGACATCACGAAAATGGAATTTCAGCCCCAGGTGAGCAAAAGAATCCGGAAGATGAAACTTCAGTGGACCATCAAGCCCACATCCGCCCGGGGCAAGCATGAAGGCTTTTTTACCGTGCTCTTCCGTGCCAGCCGCCAGATGCGCGCCATCATCCTGAAGGTTCGGGACGACACGATGCGCCCCTACATGGCGGAAATCGACCTCAAAACAGGCCGCCCCATCGAGAGCAGGCAGGACTGAAGGCTCCCGGCATTTGCGGCACTTGCCGGCTAATCCGAGCCCTCATAGAAATAACCTTTGCGGGTGCGAATCTTCAGCTTCATATCTTTCCGGTTGACTTTCACCTCCAACCGATGAAAGCCGGTTTCAGAAAGGTCATTGGGAACATAGGTGAGCAGGTACTGGCTGTGGACGTCCGCGGCGATCCGGCTCAGATGGTCTTGAAGGGCGTGTAAAGACCATTGTGCATAAAAAACCCCGCCGGTGTAATTCGCGTAAGCCTCGGCGTCGTTGGAAAAGATGATCGATTCCGGGGCCCGGAGGGCGGGCCGAATGGCTCCCGTGGCCGGAACCGTGACCCCAAATGTCCCCATGGAAGAGTCCGGAGTCGTCGGCCTTCCCGGCTGGGGCGGCGCGGCGCCGCTGGCGTTTTCAGCAGACGTGGGCGGGTTAAGAGGCTGCTTGTCGCGGGTGAGGTAAGACTTGCTGAGGCTGAGGCCGAGGCCGTAGATTTCCACCTCCGCGGCCGAGGCCCTCCGAATAATTTCATTCCTCGACGTTTGACTTCCAGAATCATAACCGCTGGAAAAAACCACAATCACCCGCCGCTCGCCTTTGGGACGATGCTGCAGGAGGTTAATGCCCTGCATCAGGGCATCGTTCATCCGGGCCTTGTTGCCGTCTGGCAGGAGACCCTGGAGCGTAGAATCCAGCTCGGCGCCGGAGTTTGAAAAGCCCTGGTCCACCTTAACCTCTGACCCGAACGTAATCACGGCAGCTTCGCCCTTCGGCCCCAGCATCAACTCTGAAAACAGCGGGGCAAGTTTTTTAATCTCACCCAGCAGAGGTGTTACAGAGTCACTGGTCTGAATCAGGATGACAGCAGAAATCTTGTGCGATTCACGGGAGAAACCGGTGATCTGCTGGGGCTTGCCGTTATCAAGAATTTCGAAGTCGCTCTCCTTCAGATCGTAAACAAATTCCCCCGTGCGCTTGTCAATTACGGTCACGGGTGCAGTGACCAGGTTGGATTGGACCTGGATCTGAACACCACCGGGAATCTCTTTTGTGTTCCCGCTGTTGTCAGACGCCTTTGCCGGCGGGCCGGAAGGCGCAGGCTGGCCTGGCCCGTTCTGAGCGAAAGCAAGGGCGGCACACACAAAGGCAAGCACACACGCGCTGGAGGCGCTCACCCAAACCCTTCGAAAGCAACATTTTCGCACGCGCATTCGACTCCTTATCCCTCAATCATTATGATGTACCCGGATACATGGGGGTTACTCGCTATAGCACGCTTGTTTTGCCCGCCTGGGAAAGAAAAATCAGCCAGCCAGCCTCTGCCGCAGTGCCTCGTACAGAACAATCCCCGTGGCCACGGAAACATTCAGGGATTCCACCGGGCCTTGCAGGGGAATCCGGGCAAGCTGATCGCACCCTTCACGGACCAGCCGGTGAAGCCCATGGCCTTCACCGCCCATCACCAGCGCGCAGGGCTGGGTATAATCCAGTTCAAGGTACGATTTCCCCGCCCCCGCTTCAAACCCATAAATCCACAGCTCCCGCTCCTTCATTTCCACCAGCGCCCGGACAAGGTTCTTGACGCGGGCAATCCGGACATGCTCAAGAGCCCCTGCGGCCGCTCGGGCCACCGCCGGCGACAACCCCGCGGCGCGGCGTTCAGCAATCACCACACCATTTGCTCCGCCCCCCACCGAGGTTCGCACAATCGCCCCCAGGTTGGCGGGGTCCTCCACGCCGTCCAGAACCAGCAGCAACGCCGGGCTCTGGCTTGCGATCACGGTGTTGAGATCCTGGTACGCCCTGGAAGAACAGACGGCAACCACGTCCTGGTGATGGCCCGCCTGGGCCAGCCGGTCCAGGGCCTGCCTCGGCGCAAAGCGCAGGGGAATTCTTCGGGCCCGGCACAGGTCCAGCACCTCCTGCAGGCGCCTGCCGCTCGCCCCCTCTCGAACCAGAACATGATCAATGGTCCGCGAGCCAATGGCCTCCCTGACGGCATTAATACCGTAGAGTACGTCGGACGAATCTGCTACCTGCTTGATGTTCATGGATCGGTGGCTCAACACCCGCAAGCTCGCGGCATTCAAGGAACTCTCTTACCGGGCCTGGCAACACTCAACCGCAGAAAAAAAGATGGGCGGCGTTTGAAAATTCCCGCAGGCGGCCGGCAACGCTCTTGATGGGCGGCTCCAATTGGAGCCGGGCCCCCTTCTCAAAAATCGGAACCAGCTTTTCCAGCTCAGGACCGGAATCGGCCGCCGTCAAAGCCACGCGCACGGGATGAAACAACTCCCTCCCCTTTTTCCCGGTCTCCTTCTGAACTTCCTTGAGGATCTCGCGAAACCGCGGATAGGTGAGGTCCTGCTCCTCAAGAATCCTGGAGACCACGCGCTTCAGGATCTGGCCCGCGGCTGCGTAGTCCGGTGAGTCCACGGCGCCCAGCAGTTCCGCGGCTTTCCGGGCATCATACTCAAAAATCAGCCGGACGGCGTCCGGAAGCTGGCTGAGATAGTCAATTTTGCTGATGGCGGCGTCGACAACGAGTTCCAGCCATTCCATGACCGGCGCGGGCACGGGTCCTGAAATCAGTCCGGCATCCGCCAGGTAAGGGACCGCCATTTCCACCACTTTCGCCACTGGCAACTGCTTGAGATAGTGGCGATTCAGCCAGTTCAGCTTTTCCGGGTCAAATACCGCGGAGCTCTTGATGATGTGGTCCAGTGAAAACTGCGCGACAAGCTCTTCCGTGCTGAGGATTTCTGTCTTGCCGTCGGCGGGCGACCATCCCAGCAGCGTCAGGTAATTGCGCAAGGCCTCGGGTAGAATGCCCATCCCCCGGAAACTTTCCAGAGACGTCGCTCCGTGGCGCTTGGACAGCCGCGCGCGGTCGGCGCCCAGGATGGTCGATAGATGGGCAAACTGCGGCGGCTCCCATCCAAAGGCGCGATAGAGCGCGAGCTGGCGGGGAGTGTTGGAAATGTGATCGTCACCCCGAATCACATGCGTGATGTTCATCAGGTGGTCGTCCACCACCACGGCAAAGTTATAGGCCGGCGCCCCGCCCGAGCGCACCAGGATGGGATCACCAATCACATCGCTGGAAAAACGGGTTTCGCCGTGCACAAGGTCCTTCCAGGCAAAATCCCAGTCGGTAATCTTCAGCCGAATGGCAGCAGGCTCACCGGCCCTAACTCTGCCCGCCGCGTCCTCCTTCGGAATCTTCCAGCACCGGCCGGAGTATTGCGGCTGGCGCCCGGCTTCGAGCGCCTGCCGGCGTTCCTCTTCAAGCTGTTCGGGGGAACAGAAACAAAAATAAGCGTCTCCTCGCTCAATAAGCTCCAGGGAATGTTTTCGGTAAACCTCCTGGCGCTGTGACTGTCGATACGGACCGAACGGACCCCCGCAGTCGGGCCCTTCGTCCCAGTCCAGACCGAACCATTTCAGGTCTTCCAGCAACTGCGTTTCGTAGCGCTGTTCCGACCTCTCCATGTCCGTATCTTCGATGCGAAGAACAAAGGTTCCCTTGTGATGGCGGGCAAACAACCAGTTGAACAATGCCGTGCGGGCGTTGCCGACGTGGACATAACCCGTCGGGCTGGGCGCAAATCGAACTCGTATCTTTTCCGGTTCCATTAATTTGAAGCCTTCCTTCGAAAACTAACATACGCACGCAGACCTGTACAGTCCGCGGGGAGCAGAAGGCCCTCACGATGGGTTCCACGAGATTGTGAAACGGGGCTTACTGTTCGCACCGTCAGGCGCAAATTACTGCTTTACCACCATTGACCAAAGAGTACGGATTGACACTTTTGACTCTTTAGGGCATGGTTAAATTGTTCTTATATTTCGTGCGAATGGAGGGGACCAGCCGTGCGAGAAGGAAGCGATCGTTTTGCCTCTCAAGAGGGAAACGGATGTTTCCCACGTTTTTCGACGTTGCTGACGGAATCGTCTGAAGAAAAGACCCGCCATCCGGCAATTATTTTAGAACTTTCAGAGACAGGCGGAAAGTTCAGCTCACGGAAGAAAGTCGTTCCGGGCGAAGCTGTAGGCATCCTTCTGCATCCAGATCTGCGGTACGCAATCCGGGGCCGCGTGACCTGGACGCGCCAGATGAGGGATGATGTCAACATCAATTTCGGCTTAATCTTTGAAGAAAAGATTCCGGATTCCCTGTGGGATATTCTTGGGAAAACAGCAGCGTAGCAATTGAGTAGCGGGTGTTCCTGAGCAGCATTCCTGACATAGCTGAGACAGTCTGCGGGGGCGGGGTTATTCTGCATTTCGTATTCTTGTAAACGCAGGAATACGTGTGTCCGGATCGAAAGCTCAGCAGAGCGCCGGCGGTCTTTTTGAAGTCCGTTGGCGTGTACACATTCTCGGCTTCGGCATGCGGGGCTGAGTCGCATTGCCGATAGCGCATTCCCCTTTCACATTCAACCTGCTATGCAGTAACCTCAGGCTTGTCCCGAATTTCGTCGTCAACGGGGGCCCACGGTCGCGACATCGTCCTGCCGCCCTGCACCATGCCGAGCGTTCGGCTTGACCGCCCTCCATCGTCTCTGACGCCTGAAACAAAGCAGCTACGGATGCGATGACGACCACGAGGCTGAAGTGAATTGAGTTGCCGTCAGGACTTGAGGGTCTTCTGCAAGTCCGGCAGCCAGGCGGAAAGGTGATTCAGGCTGGGATGGTGGGTGCGGTCCACTTCAAGCGGCGTAATGGAAACCTCGTGCGCAAAGATGGCGGCGTAATCGGAATCCGGCTCGACCCTGCGGTGCGGCAGCGTTTCGTCCAGCCAATAGTAGGGCTTTCCGCGCGGATCTTCCTTTTCACAAACCAGGTTCTGTGAAATCTTCTGGCTCTGGCGGGTCACCCTCACGCCACGAATCTCATTCCTGGGAACATTCACGTTCAGGGCAATGCCTGGCGGAAGCCCCTCCTTCAAAATCTTACCGGCCAGTTGGAACGCCACCCTACACGCCCCGCTGAAGTCCTCCGGGTTGCGGCCCACCAGGGAGATGGCGAATGACGGCACGCCGTGCAGCGCCGCTTCCTGGGCTGCAGCAACTGTTCCGGAATAAATCAGGTTCTCCCCAAGGTTTCCCCCCGCATTAATGCCGGAAATCACCAGATGCGGCTTCTGCGGAAGCAGTTGATAGAGGGCCAGAATCACCGTGTCGGCCGGGGTTCCACCCACGGCGAAATGGTGGTCGTCCAGCGTCTTCACTCGCAACGGCTGGTGCAGGGTGAGGGCCTGGCTGGAACCGCTTCGCTCGCCGTCCGGCGCGACCACCGTCACGTCACCGAGCGGCCGCAAAGCGCTCTCAAGCGCCACCAGGCCGGGCGCGCCAATGCCGTCGTCATTTGTCAGCAGGATTCTCTTCGTTTCCATGGGTGGTTTTGGGAAGCATGCCGGGGAAGGGTTACCCAAACTCACGGTCCGTGCTTCGCGTCAGAACTTAAAAAGTCTAGCACGAATTTCCATTTCCCGCCTCGCGCTGGCTCCCAATTCCCTGCCTCGAGGCATCTAATAACATGGCGGGCAAAAAAATCGAAAGGGGGGTAACCAAAATGAAGAGATTCGTATTGCTCCTGATCGTTCCTGTGGCTCTGTTGCTCGGGATTCAAACGGCAACCGCAGGGCAGAAAGCAACCCGGTCGGTAGAAGCCAACTGGAACAACTTCAGGGCGGAAACCTTGAGTGGAACTATATCAATAGTGAAACCCACCACCAGGACAGTGTTTGTGAATGGTCCAGACAACGTTTCATATAAGTTTCTGGTGACCCACAGAACCAAAATTAAAGTCGCCGGAACGGCCTCATCAATTGCCGCGTTGGCCAGTCAGACCGACAGGCAAGTGACAATCACCTTTGTCGCCCGCGCGAAAGGGGACGTAGCGCATAGCATTACCGTCAGCAGTTGAGGCTTCTGACCGGGTCCGGGAAGATGGAAACAACAAAGCGCTCGCCGCAGCGAAAGGCGAATCCTGAGCTTAGGTCAAGTCGTTCGGACCTCAGCGCCTGGCCGATTGTACCGGGTTGGAAACGCCACGTTGCGGGAGCGCTTTTGTAAGTTTTCCTTTTCAGGCCACGGCGCCTGGGCCGCGCTGCGGCTCCACGCAAATCTCAGCGCCAAAGGTGAGGACTGCATTTTTCTGTTTGGAAACTCCAGGCCGTTCCCCATATAATCCAGCGCATGACACAAGACCCAAAGGCATCAAGTGCCAACACTCGTTTTCTACTGACGGGGGCCAAAGGATTTATCGGCTCCTGGATCGTCCGCAAGCTGATTGAGCGCGGCGATGATCTCTGGATTTATGATCTCGACACGAAAACACACCGCTTGAAGCAACTTCTCGCCGAAGAGCAACTGGAACGGATCCATTTTGTCCAGGGAGACATTACCAATTTTGACGAACTGGACAGCGCCGTTGAGCAAAACGGAATTACCCACCTCATCCACCTGGCCGCGCTGCAGGTCCCAATGTGCGCGGCCAACCCGCGCATTGGAGCACAGGTTAACGTGCTGGGCACCGTGAATGCGTTCGAAGTTGTGCGCAAGCGTCGCGACCAGATCAAACGCCTGGTCTATGCAAGCTCGGTGGCGGTTTTCGGTCCTGAGGAATTTTACGGGCATGGCAAAGTGCCGGAAGGCGCGCCTCTGCAGCCCAACACCCATTACGGAGTGTTCAAGCAGGCCAACGAGGGTAACGCCCGCGTTTATTTTCTGAGTGACGGCATCTCCAGCGCCGGCTTGCGGCCGGGAACGGTCTACGGCGTGGGCCGCGACCAGGGAATCACCTCAGGCCCTACCAAAGCCATCAAGGCCACCATCGTGGGACACCCTTACACCATCCGCTTTACGGGCGGCTTTGACATGCAATACGCACGGGACACGGCGGAAATCTTTCTGCGTTGCGCGGAAGTTCCCATCGAGGGCGCCAAAGCCTACACGCTGCGCGGCGCTGTAATCCAGATGGATGAGTTTCTCGCCACTCTGCACCGCCTGCTCCCTGAGTCCCGCGACCTGGTCCGCGCCGAGGGGAAACCCATTCCCATTGCCTACAACTTTGACGACAGCGCCCTGCGGCGCGATATCGGCGAGATCCCGCGCACTCCTCTCGAAGACGGTATCCGTGAAACGGCGGAAATTTTTGAACGCCTCCGCAAAGATGGGAAACTCGATACCAGCGACCTTGAAGTGTGAGGTGAAGATGAAAGCAGCCGTCCTGGAGGACGTTGAAAAACTGGCGGTCAGGCAGGTGGCTGATCCTGCGCCGGCGCCCAACGAAGTTTTGCTTCGGGTGAAAGCGGTGGGTGTCTGCGGCACCGATCTTCACATTTATCGGGGCCACGGAAATTATAATCTGGATGCCCGGGGCCGCCACATCCCCCTCACCGAGCAGCCGCAGATCCTTGGCCACGAATTCAGCGGGGAAATTGTGGAAGCCGGCAAAGAGGTCGCTGACCTTAAAGTGGGCGACCGGGTGCTCTGCGATCAGGGCATCAATTGCGTCAGCTGCGGCAAAGAGCCCCTTTGCCCTTACTGCGCCACGGGAGATTCGCACCAATGCGAGACCTACGGCGAGCACGGCATTACGGGATTGCCCGGCGCCCTTGCGGAATATATCGCCATGCCCGCAGCCAATTGCCTGGCGCTGCCTCCGGATATGCCCCTCGACCTCGCGGCTCTGGTTGAGCCGGTCGGATGCGTCCTGCACGCCAGCCACCGGGTGCAGCAGGCCAACGCGCGCTATTCACTCGACGGCGATGAGCACATTGGGAACATCCTGATTTGCGGGGCAGGACCGGCGGGCATCTACTTTCTGCAATACCTGCGGAACGTGATGCACTTTGAAGGTCTCATACTGGTCAGTGACGTTCGCGAAATAAATCTTGATCTGGTGCGGAAATTCGGAGGGACCGCTGTCAACGTGGCGCGGCAGGATTTGCGGGAAGCCGTCGAGGAACTGACCCAGGGCGAAAAAATCCATTACCTCATAGAGGCGTGTGGAAACTCCATTATCTTTGAGCAGATGCCAAGCCTGATTCGCAAGCAGGCCACTGTTCTGCTCTATGGCCACGGCCACCAGGGGCGCGACATCAGCCTGATGGGAAACATTCTGTTTCTGGAGCCGGTCCTCGTCGCGGCGGTGGGCGCATCGGGTGGATTCGATCCCGACGGACGGCCCACAACCTACCGGCGGGCACGCGAGCTGGTGAACTTGCGTACCATCGAGGTTGAGCCGCTGGTGACCCATCGCTATCGCACTCTTGAGGACGTGCCGCGGGCCTTCGAGCAGGATTTCAAGAGCGAGGACTACATTAAGGGAATTTTGATTCTCGAATAGCGCCGTGCAGGCTGCGGGATAAACACACGCAGCGGCCCAACGCAGGACCACCGTTCCATCGCCGGGCATGAGCCGGCTGAGAAGTAAATTCGCGAGCAGGAAGGAACTCCATGGACGCTTGGTTGGGCTTCTCGCTGGTCGTCGTTGGCGGAATCATGCAGGGCACCTACTTTTTGGGCCTCAAGTACGCCCGCCCGTGGAAGTGGGAAAACATCTGGGCGCTTTACGCGGTCTTTTCACTGATTGCGCTGCCGGTTGGCCTGGCCGTGGCCACGGTCCCCCATCTTTCGGAAATGCTGTCGCGCGCTCCGGCTTCGGCGCTCGCGATGGTCTTTCTCTATGGCGCCGGATGGGGAATTGGATCGGTGCTGGCAGGATTGGGCGTTGACAAGATGGGCATGGCGATGGGAGTTGCCGTCCTGATCGGCGTCACTGCCGCTATCGGGACCTTTGTGCCGCTGGTGGTGAATACTCCTCAGATGATGTTTACGGCCAGGGGCCTGCTCGTCATCCTCTCCGTGGCCGCGCTGCTTCTGGGAGTCGGCCTGGCCGCCGTCGCCGGCAAAAAGCGGGACGCCACCCTCGCGGACGGACCAGCGCCTGTGAAGAAAGGGCAATTCGGCGCGGGACTGGCCATCTGCATTTTCAGCGGGATCTTTTCCGCCATGCTCAACATGGCCTTTGCCTTCAGCCAGCCGGTGGTAAAAGCCGGATTGGAAACCGGCGCCGGCAACTTTGGAGCGCTGAATGCCGTGTGGATGGTGGCGCTGGGCGGAGGCTTTATCGCCAACGCCGGGTACACGGGCTATCTGCTCATCCGCAACAAGACCTGGGCCAACTTCACCCTGCCCGGGGCCGGCAAAGCGTGGGCCATTGGCCTCGGCATGGCCGTTCTGTGGACTGGCGGCGTAGTTCTCTACGGGCGCGGCGCCGCATCCATGGGGCAGATTGGGGCCGTCATCGGCTGGCCGCTCTTCATGGCCGTCATCATTTTCGTATCCACCATCTGGGGATTTGTCAGCGGCGAATGGAAGGGTTCCAGCCGCCAGGCCAGGGGGTACATGGTGGCCGGCATGGTGGTCTTGCTGATCGCCTCCGCCCTGGTGGGCATCGCGAATCATATGTAACGGATGCTGTGCACCAAAATGGTGTAAAATGGTTCCATGACAGCTACAAAGACAAGACAAACAAGAAATGTCCGGCGAAGCGTGACGCTATCACCAGAAGCGGCAAGAAAGGTGGGCGTCATTGCAAGGCGCCGCCGCTTGAGCGAAAACCGCGTGCTCGTCGAGCTCATCGAAGAGGGCATTGAAGCCCAGAAACAGAAGGAGAAGGCATTTTTTGATCTGGCCGAACGGTTCCGTTCGGCAAACGACCCCAAACAAGCGAAGGCGCTGGGAGAAGATCTGGGGCGATTCGTCTTTGGTGAGTGATGCCCCAGGTTGAAACGTGGTCCAGGATTCCAGCGACCATC
>JAJYJL010000975.1:1786-3569 GCA_021789565.1 Acidobacteriota bacterium | reverse complement strand
TCCGATCTGCCATCGATCCACCTTTCAATCGAGTACGACCGGTCCGTTTCTATCAGCGAATCCGTCAACGACGTCAAATTCACTCTTCTGCTGGCGATCTTTCTGGTTGTTCTTGTCATCTTCCTCTTCCTGCGCAACGCTTCGGCCACAGTGATCCCGAGCCTGGCCCTGCCCATGGCGATAATGGGCACGTTCGCAGTGATGTACTTGCTGGATTACACGATCGACAACTTGTCGCTGCTGGCCCTGACCCTGTCGGTGGGCTTTGTTGTTGATGATGCCATCGTCATGCTTGAAAATATCGTGCGCCATCTGGAAATGGGAAAGACGCCGCTCCAGGCCGCGCTTGATGGCTCCAAGGAAGTTAACTTCACCATCCTTTCGATGACTCTGTCGCTCGCTGTCGTCTTCCTCCCCGTTTTTTTCATGCCCGGGGTTTTCGGCCGCCTGCTTCACGAATTTGCTGTCGTAATTATTTCCGCAGTTCTGGTTTCCGGAGTGGTTTCCGTCACCCTCAGCCCGATGCTCTGCCGGCGGTACTTGCGTCCGCAGCACCAACAACGGCAGAAGTGGCTTTATCGCAAACTCGAAAACATACTCGAGAGCTCTCTCCGCGTATACGGTTGGACCCTTCGCTGGTCGCTGCGTCACCGCGTGCTGGTCATGTTTTTTGGTTTTCTCGTTCTGCTTGGAACAGCCTGGGAATTCTGGAAGATTCCGAAAGGCTTCCTCCCCAATGGTGACTCCGGCCGGATTGCAGTCGCTACAGAGGCCAATCAGGGAATCTCTTTTGATTCAATGAAGGCGCACCAGGAGGCGGTCAATCGTATCCTTAAGGCTGATCCGAGTGTCGTTCAGTTTTTCTCAGGCATCGGCGGTTCTTTCAACAATGGGATGAATAATGGCCGTGCATTCCTGCATTTGAAGGACCGCCCCGATCGCCCGTGGAGCCACAGTCCTGCCTATGATCATCTGGTTGCCCGCTATGGCCACGTCGCTGTTCTCGGTTCAGTAGTTCGCCTCATCCGCCCTCTCTACGAACATCACATGACCATCGAGGACGTGATTCAAGGGATGCAGCCGAAGCTCGACAAGATCCCCGGAATTCGCGTCTATCTTACAAATCCGCCCTCCATCCGGATCGGCGGGAAAATGACCAAAAGCCTGTATCAGTACACATTGTCAAGCCCCCAAACGGACCAGCTTTATGAGTACGCCCAGAAGTTTGAAGGAAGAATGAAAAATCTGCCTGGGCTTGAAGATGTCACAAGCGACCTCCAAATCAAGAATCCTCAGGCAAACGTGCTGGTTGACCGCGACAAAGCCGCCGCGCTTGGCGTAACGCCACAACAAGTCGAGGATGCACTTTACAGCGCTTATGGCCAGCGCCTGGTTTCACCGATTTATACATCGAATGACGAATACTGGGTGGTAATGCAGGTTCAGGATCGCTTCCAGAGCGATCCCAACATGCTCTCTGAGCTCTACATCAGCTCGGCCTCCGGACAGCTTGTGCCCCTGAGCGCTGTTTCAAAATTCACCACCAGCCTTGGTCCTCTCACGGTAAACCACAACGGTCAACTGCCATCGGTTACGATCTCCTTTGATCTTGCGCCTGGTGTTGCCCTGGGTCAGGCGGTGAGCGAAGTGGAAGGGCTTGCCAAGTCGATGTTGCCTATTTCCATTACCACCGAGTTCCAAGGCACGGCTCAGGCCTTCAAGGACTCCCTCACGGGACTGGGCATCCTGCTGATCATGACAGTCCTGGTGATCTACATTGTGT
>JAJYJL010000975.1:0-1776 GCA_021789565.1 Acidobacteriota bacterium | reverse complement strand
TCCTCTACGAAAGCTACATTCATCCCATTACGATTCTCACTGGGTTACCCGCGGCGGCCTTCGGAGGTCTGTTAACGCTTTCGTTGTTCCATATGGAGCTGGATCTTTACGGCTTTGTCGGCCTCATCATGCTGATTGGCATCGTTAAGAAGAACGCGATTATGATGGTCGATTTTGCTTTGGAAATGGAACGCAAGGGGAATTACACGGCCAGCGAGTCCGCATATCAGGGCTCCATGATTCGATTCCGCCCGATCATGATGACCACCGCCTGCGCCATCATCGGCACACTGCCCATCGCCATCGGCATTGGCGCCGATGCCGACTCGCGGCGCCCGCTTGGCGTTTGCGTGGTCGGCGGATTGCTGTTCGCCCAGTTCGTGACGCTTTACCTCACCCCTGTCTTTTACACCTATATGGACTCTTTCCTGAAGTGGCACAAGAGCGACAAAGACCGGGCGGAATCTGACGTCGTCAGCGCACCGGTGCTCGCGCCCAACACTGAAAACATCGGCTAAAGCCAGCTTGAGCAGCTCGGATTACTGTTCACTTCAACAAGAGGGCTCTTCTGAGATTCGTCAGGAGCGTCACCTTAAGCACTGATTCATCCCACGGGAAATGCATCGTCAGGCAAGCGTGCCGGACCACCCAAGAATGATGATGGCGAGTATGAGTACCAGCAGGCCGACTCCCATGAACACTCGCTCTACGGCGCGTGAAAAGCGCCATTCACCGGCAAGGATGCCGCACACATTCGCAGTAAGGAGACCAACAGAAAGGCTGAGCGGCCAGCCAATAGCCGGGCCCAGCCTCCCGAGCTTCGGCGCCGCCGAACCGTAAACGAAAATGCTCCCGCCCCAGAGCAACCCCATCAGAAGCGTCAATCCGTAAAGCGACATGGATTTGCGCTGCGCATATTTTGCCCAGCTTCGGTTCTTTCTGAACAGGCGCGCACAAAATCCGAGGTTTGCAATTGCCCCACCCGTCAGCATCAACAACCAGACAATGTTGGAGCCTGCAAAAGGGCTGTCCCCCAGCCGGACAGCGGATTGGACAATGCCCTGGGCGGAACTATAGCCAATGTTGAAAACCGCCGAAAGCACCCCCGCACCGGCACAGAGCAACAGGCCAAACCAGAACGGCCGCGCTTCGCCCACCATTTCCTGGCGCACGTTCTCGTTCACCTGGCTGCGTTCCTTCAGCTTTCCCGCGTAGCCGCAAAAGGCAATGCCTGCAATCGCAATCCCAGTTCCCACCATGATCGCCTCACCCTGCTTCTCAAAAAGCTTGCTCGGGTCGAGCACCAGAATCGGCAGGAACGAACCTAGTGAAGAGCTTATGGCCAGCACAAAGGTGTTGGCGAGTGAAATGCCGATGGCGCTGACACTCTGGCCAAACATAAGGGCACCGAAACCCCAGGCGAACCCACATATGACGGCCATCACTATGGCACGCGTTGGAGCCTGCTGAAGCACTTCGCCCAGGTTTGAAACCGTTGTCGCCGCAACGATTACAGGCATCAAGAGACAAGCGATCAGAATAAAGAGCGCCCAGACGTTCTCCCACGACCATCGTCCCAGATATCGCATGGGCAGCGTAAAGGTCCCGTTCATTAGTCCGGAAAGGACTGCGAGCGTTAGACCCAATGCCGCGGCAGAGGAAGTTGGGTTCATAATACCCTCAGTATAGGTTACGCGGGCCGGCCATCGGCCGCGAGCCTGTTATACCCAAACTCTTCCAGATAGATCTTTTTACGACTCACCCGTTTCCGCCCGA
>JAJYJL010000029.1 GCA_021789565.1 Acidobacteriota bacterium | reverse complement strand
CCGCAGCCCTGATTCCTCCGCCAGATCGACCAGAAGCTTCAGCGTTTCATCAGTGATGCGGTTCTTGGAATAATCCAGGAAGATGCCCGCCGCCTCAGCCGTCAGCCGCTCACCCCGGCCTGGATCATTTGCGAAGAGATCACGCAAGTGCAAATCCTTCATCTGTTTGAAATGAGCCTGAAGCGCCTTCCATGCCCGACGCCTGGTTAAAGATTTTCTGGCGGCTGTTCCTGGCCGTGTTTTCATTGGGATGTCCCTTTCTTCTTCCGGAGTTTATTCACTCTGGGCCTTCGATGTGGAAAGCGGCCGTTAGCGTCTTCCCACAAGCGGAACCCTCCCACGAACGCGTTGGCATTGTCACCTTGCCGGCAACCAGGCGGCAACTTTTTCAACTTTTTGACGTTGCCCCCTCCCAGGACCACGTCATCAGGCTCAAGAGCCGTAACGAGGCGTTCCACCACATCCGCAACGTGCGATCGCCACTTCTTCTTGCCCCATATCTCGAGTCCTCGAAGTCCAACGTAATCTTCGTATGTTGCTTTCTTATACGGAAGGTGGCCCAGTTCCATGGGTTCGACGATTCCATCCACGACCATGGCAGAGCCGAGGCCGGTTCCCAGCCCCAGAAACAGCAACTTCCCGCCCTTGTAGCTCCCCAAGGCCTGCATGGCGGCGTCGTTGATGAGTTTTACGGGGCGTCGGAATGCCTTTTGAAACGGGAATCCAATCCATCCGCGCCCCAGGTTGTGCGGCTCGGCTACCGGTCGGTTATGCACCACCACTCCCGGGTAGCCGATGGATACGGCACTATATTCCCAGTCCGCCGCAAGCTTTCTGACTCCGGCAACCATGCGCCCGGGCGTCATCTCGGGGCCGGATGGGAATTCCCGAGGCTCGGTTTGTCCGGTGGCCAGGATCTTGACGTGCGTCCCGCCGACATCGACAACCAGAACTTTCAAACGGCAGCCTCCTTTAGCGTCACACTCTTGTAGCCAATCTCTTCCATCAGGTCGTTCCGCGACTTGACGAAGGATTTAGCCCCCTCATCCTGAAGCCGGGCAGCCAGGGCATCCACATCGATGCCGGCTTTGGAGAATTCCGACAGAACCTCCTCGCAATCGCCGCCGTCGGCTGGCAGAACCTCACCCACTTCTCCATGATCAGCAAGCGCCTTCAGGGTATTCTTCGTCATGGTGTTTACCGTGAAAGGCGCAGCGAGCGATTCGAGGTATAAAATGTCCGATGATTTTGGGTCTTTGGTGCCGGTGCTTGCCCAGAGAAGCCGCTGAGGCCGCGCGCCGAAGTTGAAAGCGCGCTGCCAGCGGGGAGAATCCAGCAGTTTGCGATAGGCATTGAACGTCCGCCTGGCGATTGCGATTCCGAACTGGTCATGGAGCGATTCGGGTGACCTGTCTGTTACCGCAGCGTCCCAGCGGCTGATGAAAACCGAGGCGACCGAGCCGACGTTGGGATTCAATCCAGTATCAATGCACCGCTCGACCCCGCGCAGATAAGCTTCAGCGGCCGCCGCATACTGCTCGCGTGAGAACAGCGAGGTGACATTGACCGGAATGCCCGCGAAGATGGCTTCCTCGATGGCAGGCAGGCCTTCCCTCGTGCCGGGAATCTTGATGAACAGATTCGGTCGCCCCGCCCGCGCGTGGAGTTCCTTCGTCGCAGCCAGGGTGCGGGCGGTATCGTGCGCCAGCAGAGGAGAAACTTCCAGAGAGACCCATCCTTCGACGCCGCTCGTCAGGTCATAGACGGGCCCGAAAAGGTCAGCGGCGCGGGTTATGTCTTCCAGCGAAATTTCGAAGAAAGGCTCCTCGCCGGACTTCCCTTTGCTCAACAGGTCGCGAATTGCGTCGTCATAAGCTGTGCTGTTCTTGATGGCATGATCAAAGGTGGTCAGGTTTGACGTGACCCCCGTCACCGACAGTTCAATGATGTAGTGCTTGAGCGTCCCACTCTCCAGCAGGTCACGCGTGGTGTTGTCGAGCCAGATACTCTGGCCCAAGTCGTGAAGTGATTTTATCGCTTTCATCCAGTTAGCACCATTCTCTATCCTGGGAACCATGTTGCCACATGACCGGTTGGATCATCATGACTCTTGCGTCGGAACAATCTTATGGCCTTGGCTTCCAGCAATACAATGCTCTGTAGCCTTACCGTCTCACCCGTGAGCCTCCTCTACCATTAGAGGCATTACAACCCCAAGAAAATCCTTTTTTTATTGCAGAAAGCTCACTGCTCCCGAACCAGGTGCCTCTTCGTACAGAACCATTTGCTTAAGAACCAACGACTCACAGCACAGGCAGCACACCAAGTTCCAAAGGTAGAAATCGCAGGACCCGGTTCTACAGCTTGGCTGTATATTGATAGAGGCGTCTGGCTTCCGCGGAAACGACTAGCTTACAAGCACCCTCAGTGAATTTCATCGTTCGTAAAAATCGTGGTTTGTTAGTGGCACCCCCCGTCTTTTGTCGGAGGGCAGGCCGTCTTGGTAATGGCCCAAACGCTTAACAGGCGGGGCGACAAGCGTATTTGGTGTCAATTCTCTAGAAGTCATTTCAAAACCCTGTACAAAGGACTAAATTTACGATAATTATTTTCCCGTGGAGGGGAGTCGCGAGAGTGAAATGCGCCATCGGCCCTCCTTCTGGCGCTGATTCCTTCTTCCATCCACCTCCACAGGAAATTATCTATTCGAAATTCAAGGCACTGTACAAGGGTTTGAAATAGCTTCTAGGCGACATAGAGGCTCCGACGTGGACGCACTTAAAGAATGCTTTGAACCAATACCGGACCCAGATTCTTGTAGACGACGCGACAGACTTCTCTCCGGGCCAGCTTACGTGTATGTACGGCCTCGCCTATCCTCGGAGTCAATTGTTTTTCGCCTGCGGCGATTTCAACCAGCGGCGGACTACATGGCGGACGTGAACGCTGGACGAAATGCGGCGGGTCTGTGCAGATCTAGTGACTCGCGAATCAGTGTTGCTTATCCGCAAAACTCGCCAGCTATACGATCTCTCCTCCGCCATGATTGATTCAACCGGCGAGATAAAGCCCAAAGCCAGCTTACCACCCGATGGAGACAACGACGGTGTTGCTCCCGCCCTCTTGGAGGATTCTTCCAGGAAATCTCATATGGACTGGTTGGCCAAACGGATTGTTGAAATTGAAAGGTTTGTTCGCCAGTTTCCGTCGGTGGCAATCTTCGTTTCATCTGAGGCTGAAGTGCAGCCGCTCGCCCACGCTTTGAATTCTGAATTGCAGGAACAGAATTTTTGCGTTGTACCATGCCCACACGGCCAAGTCGTCGGCCATCAAAATGAAATCCGGGTCTTAGACGTCCAGCACATCAAAGGCCCCGAACTCGAAGCCGTGTTTTTCGCGGACCTAGCCCAACTTTCGCAGTTGGAGGCTTGGCGGTCGCCTAACCCTTGCGTTTTCATTACAGGGACCTCCAAGGTCGGCACTACATTTTCCGCCTCGTCGGTCCGATCTCGGAACGCTCCTGGCCCTTGATTCTCGGTGACGGCTGGGCGGGCAGTGTGAGTCCCAACCGATGCAACAGCACTTGCTGATCGGGTTCGGGTTGGGTATAGCGGGGCATGATCAGCCACCGCCCGTCCGTGGTCGGTAAGCAGACCTCGAGCATTTGAATCGTGGCCAGCTTTTCCAGGACGGCGCGGGGCGTCAGGCCCGGCGCCAAGGCCGTCAGCCGCTGCTTCAGCGTGACCGACAGGGCGTAGGCTTGGAAGGCCACAAAGATGTGCGCCTCGACGCGCTGTTCCACCTGGTGATAAATCGGGCGCAACCCCAGTTCGCTCTGGAGCGTGCGGAACGCCGCCTCGATCTGCGTCAGTTGGACATAAAGCTCCCCCAGTACAGCGGCGTCTTCACTCACCAGGTTGGAGCGCAGCAGATAGTGTCCGTCGCCAAGCTCCGCCTTCTGCAACTTTTCTTGGTCCAAACGAAAAGTAAAGTTCTGGCGGGTCACGGCCTCGCCTTCTTTGGGCAGGCCGAGGGAGACGAAGCCGAAAGCTCGCCCCGCCTCCTTCTTGGCCGCTCCCAGGCGCAGCAAAAGCTGATCGCGCGCCGGCGGCTTGCGGCGCAGGGCGCGCAGTTGCCCAAGCAGACGGGCCAGCTTGCGCCGCCGGATGGCGCGTTCCTTGGCGCGTCGCCCGGCGCTCTTGGCCAGCACGTATAATTCTCCGCCCTCGGCAAACAGCTTCACCTCCACCGACTCGCGCACTTTTCGCCAGGGCAGTTCCAGCCACTTCTTCTCGTACTCCTGAATCTTGCTTCGTGGGGTCCCCACCAGATAGAACACTTCCGGCCGGGAAGCGCGGATCTCTTCGAGCACTTCTTCATCGGGAATGCCGCGGTCCATCACCCCCACCCGCAAAACGTGGGGCCCCCTCACCCGCCGCGCTCGCCCGTACTGGGCTTCGATCTTGGTGAGAAAGCCGCGCAGCGTGGTCCGATCCGACGTGTTCCCCGCCATCACTTCGTAAGCCAGCGGAAATCCTTCCGGCGCCACCACCAGCGCGATCACTACTTGCCGGCAATCAAACCGGTGGTCGCGGCTGTAGCCATGCTTCGCCTTGGGAATCTCCTCCCCTTCGCCCTCGATGTATGTGCTCGTCAGGTCGTACAGCAGCACGTCGAATCGCGCCTGAAACAGGTCTTGCCAGCGCTGCCGCAGGTGATCAAACAAGGCCAGCTTGTGTTCCAGCAGATGATCCAGGCAGCGATAGAGCCGATCCTTCTCGGCCACCGCGAATCCGCATCCCAACAGATCGCCCATGGCACTTTGATCGAAGCCTTGCCGGTGCAAACGAAATTCGCTGCCCGGTGAGATCAGCCGGCTCACCACCAGCAACTCCAGCACTTTCGCCCACGGCACTTCTTCCCGCCCTCGGCCCAGCCGCGCTTCCCAAAACTCTCGCAGCCCCCACCGCTCCCACAGCTCGCAGCCCAGCCAGTAATTCCCGTAGGCCCGCGCCCGCCGCAGCTCCATCGCCTCCAGCTTCACTTGCACCGCATCCAGCGCATCGGCGGGAATCTCCCGGTCCTCTGGAAACAGGCTCAGCGTCCGGGCCCGCTGCTCGGCCTCGTCCAACACCTCCAGCGTCTTGCACCACGCCGCCTCTTGGCTGTCGTTGATCTCGCCTAAAAATAAAACCTGCCGCTGCACCACGCTCCCCGACGGCACCCGACGGTTCTCCACCACGCTGAAATAGCGGTGCTCCTTGCCATCCTTCCACCGTCGCTTGCTGCGCAGAAACATCCTCAGCGCGCATCCTGACAAAAGGCCCCCGCCCCTGTAAAGAGGGTAGGTCGGCACTACAACCGCATTTCACCGAGCGCGCGCTGATTCGGAAACAGTTGCACCCGCCGCTAGCTCAAATTTCGTTCGGAATGGCCCCGACATGCGAAAGTTGGGCTAGGCATTCTTGCGACGAAAAATCTGACCTCTTCCCCGACTATCTCTACGTTGGCTCGACGCGCGCAACAACCTATTGACGTGTTACATGTCGCAAAGCACTACCGTCCATTTTGGAACCGATTAGGAAAAGCTTCGTACGCGGCATCGTCCAACTGGTTGCCACGTCACGCTTTTTGTGACGTGGGTTCTTCGGCTGGCCGGCTACTGCGCGGGAGGTGGCGGTGGAACCATGGGGCGAGATGAAAATATCAACCACTTCCCGCCCCTTTTCACCATCACCGAGGTCAAAACTCCTCCCGCCCTCATGGGCTGCCCGCCGGGGGCGTGAGCATCCGGAATTTTAAAGTCCGTGGTGAATATGGCCACATCCGGCTTGATGAATCGTATAGTTCCGGTCGAAAAGCTGATGTGGGAGCCTTTGAAAGTCATCGCATGTCCGTTCGCCAAGGATTGCTCCACTCCGGCTCGCCCTGAGAATACGCGGCCCCGGAGGTCCACAACATCTCCATCTTCACTATAGAAAGAAGCCATGGCTTTCGTGTCATCCTTCGCCCACGCTTCGGCAAAGCCTGAAAATACTTTTCGAATCGCTACCTCGTCCTTCGCCTGCTTGTCGGCCCTCACGACACCCATCGGCAAGACAAACCCTATTGAGTTCTGCATAAATAATGCAACGATTTAGGACAAAAAATGAGGGAGGTCGGATTCGAGGATGCAGCCCCGGAGTTTTTCGGGGGAAGTTCGAATCTCGTTGATCGAGCGGATGACGCTGTTCATCAGCTCATCCACGTCGAGCGGGCATCCGTTGGCGAGGTCGCGTTTGGCCAGAGACCAAACGCCTTCGTCGGGGTTGAGCTCTGGGGCGTAGGCGGGAAAGTGCTCGATGTGCAGGCGCGGGTGCCGACGGAGCAGCCTGGCCAGAGGCGCGCCATGATGGGTGGAGGAGTTGTCCAGCAGAACGATCACGGGACCCCGGAAGTGGCGCAGCAACTCGCGGAGGAAGAGGCACACTTCTTCCTGTCCGATGTTGTCGAAGAAAAGCAGGTAGTAGAGGCCCAAGCGCTGCCTTCGGGAGCTGACCGAGATTCCGGAGATGACGGAGATTTTGTCCCGGCGTCCTTGGCGATGATACTGAAAGGGAGTCGCACCCTGGGGCGCCCAACTTCGGACCACCAAGGGAGCCAACAAGAAGCCCGATTCATCGGCAAAAACTAGGTGGGCGCCCAGCCGTGCGGCGTTTTTTTTACGCGCGGCCAGTCGTTCCGCTTCCAGCGTTCGATGGCTCGCTCGTCGCGCTCGAGGGCGCGCGTTTCGGGCTTCTGAGGGCTCCAGTTGAGGCTATGCAGCAGCCGGCCGACATGATCGCGATGGTAGTGTACGCCGAACTCCCGCCGGATGACTTCGGCGATGCGAGCGGTGGTCCACAACTGCGTCCGGTAGCCGTGCGCCCGCGCTCCCTGGAGCAGCAGCTTCAGCAAGCGGCGCCGCTGACTCAGACCCAGCTTCAGCGGGCGTCCCGGCGAGAAGCGCACCCGCAAGGCGTTGGAACCTCCTCGGCGGCGCGCCCGCAGCCAGCGCATAACGGAACTGGGCGCGCAGCCGATGCGACGCCCCACTTCGTTCAGCGACAAGCCCGTGTCCCACAAGGCCAAGGCTCGCCGGCGACGGTCTTCGAGAAGATCGGCACTGCCCTTCAGTCGGGCCATACGTGTTCCCTCCTGAAGGATATTGTATTGCATTATTTATACAGAGATCAATAGGAGGAAGAAATGGAACCCCATGGCACGTTAGGAAATAAACGCCTGTGCGCTGTTTTGATTGCCTTTATAGCTCTCATGTTTCCAACCCTGGCCCTGGCCGGCCAGCAGCAGGCGGCAACGGCGGGGGAACACCTTGTTAAGAAACTCGTCAAAGCGGTTGGCTACCGGGCAGGCGGCGGGAAGACGACGGTAGACCTGGTGGGCACCCGATTGTTGCCAGACGCCAGCGGAGAGGCCAGGGTCGAGGCCAAGCCGGGCGTAACAAATATTGAGGTGAATGTCACAGGGCTCTCGCGGCCGGGGAAATTTGGCGACCAGTTTCTCACCTACGTCCTGTGGGCCGCCTCGCCTGAGGGACGAAGCGACAACCTGGGAGAAATCCAGCCCAGCAAAGACGGAAAGGGAGAGCTGAAAGCCACGACGCAACTGCAGACTTTCTCTCTGTTCGTCACCGCCGAGCCCTATTTCGCGGTCTCCCGCCCCAGTGAACTGATCGTCCTCGAAAACGAACCTGGCAAGTCCACCAAGGGCAAAATCTTCGCGGTCAAAGACTACCCGCTCATGCAACGCAGCCAATACGAAAAGCTGGGAAATCCACTGGGTTTCACGCTGGATCTCAGGCACGTTCCGCTGGAAATGTACGAGGCCAGGAACTCTGTTGAAATCGCCCGCTCGCACGGCGCGGAAAAGTACGCTCCGGAGATATTCAAAGAAGCCGAGGGCAGCCTGAAGATGGCCGAGAATGCGCTGGCCGGAAAGGCCAGGAAAAAGGTGATCGTCTCGGACGCGAGACAGACGGTGCAATTTGCGGAAGATGCCCGCTCGCTCGCCGCCCAGCGGCAGGAAGCTGAAAAGATTGCGCAGGAGCGCCAGGTGGCAGCCGCCCAGGCCAGAGCTGAAGCAGAAGCCAAAGCCGCTGCACAGGCGGCGGAAGCCAAGCGGCAAGCCGATGAAGAAGCCCAGCGCCAGGCGGAACTTGCCGCGGCAAGGGAAGCGCAACTGAAGGCGGAGGCCGAAGCCACCAGGGCGAGGGAAGAAGCGGCCAGCGCGCAGGCACGGGCCCTGGCAGCCAGGGAAAAGGCGGCGCAGGAGGATGCCGAACGTGCTCGCCAGGTGGCCCAGGCTCTGCGGGCCCAGTTGCTGGACCAGCTCAACGCCGTTATGGCTACCCGCGACACGCCGCGGGGCCTGGTGGTGACCATGGCGGGCGTGTTGTTTGCCACCGGAAAATACAACCTGCGCCCGGAGGCCCAGATGCGGCTGGCCCGTCTGGCGGGAATCGTCTCAAGCCATTCCGGACTGAATCTGCAGGTGGAAGGCTACACCGATAATGTGGGGAGCGAAGATTTCAACCAGAAGCCCTCCCAGCAGCGCGCCGAGGCGGTGCGCGATTTCTTAATCTCGCAGGGCGTGGACCAGAATAGTATTAGCGCCAAGGGATTCGGGGAAGCCATGCCGGTGGCTGACAACAACACCTCTGAAGGACGGCAAAAGAACCGCCGGGTGGAAATTATCGTTTCGGGTGAAGTGATCGGAGCAAAAATCGGAGGTAGTTCCTGAAACGGCGAAAATCTGCTTCTCCTAGACCTCGTACCGCAGGGTCTATCGCGAAAGAGGAGGTTTGACGTTATTCCATGTCTTCCAACAAACAAATAACCAGGCGGCAGGCCATCAAAACCACCGGCAAGGCGCTGGCGGGCGCGGCCGGATTGAATGCTTTGCCCTCTCTCGCCGCCGCCGCGGGATTGCCCAACGCCGCCGAAGCATCGGCAGCAACGCCCGCCGAAACCCCATCCAGTGAAAAACTTCGCATCGCCACCTGCCAGTTTCCCTGCAGCGGCAGCGCGGCGGAAAATGCCAAATACGTCCGCGACTTTATGCACCAGGCGCACGCCCAGGGAGCGCACATGCTGCACACCTCGGAGGCCAGCCTGTCGGGCTATCCGGGCACGGACCTTCCGTCCTTCGAGAACTATGATTGGGACAAGCTGCGTCACGAGACTACCGGCCTGCGCGCGCTGGCCCGGGAACTGAACATGTGGCTGGCCCTCGGCTCGTCGCATTTTCTGGACGCAAACACCAAGCCCACCGATTGCGTCTATCTGATCGATCCGGAGGGCAAAATCGTGAACCGCTACGACAAGTGCTTTTTAACCGGCGGCGACCAGAAATACTACTCCGCCGGCAACCGCCTGGTGGCGCATGAAGTCCGCGGAGTGAAGATCGGCCTGGCCATTTGTTACGACGTCTGCTGGCCGCAAATCTACATTGCCTACCGCAAGCTGGGGGTTAAGGTGATGGTGCATTCCTTCAGCAATGCCGGAAGCCCGGGCCCGAACTGCCTGGACACGCTCAACACTCGCGAAGCTGCCACCCGATGCGCCGACAATCGCATGTGGGCCATTTGCAACAATTCATCGCGGCCATATTCGCACTGGGGATCGTTTGTGGCGCGGCCCGATGCTACCATCGCCAAACAGTTGCCCATTAACCAGCCCGGCATGCTGGTCCACGACTATCCGGACACCCTGTCCGCCACCGGCTGGTACCACAACCTGCACCCCATGGATATGGCCCCGGATACCATCATGCACCTGGGAATTCCCAGCAACAGCCCGCGCCAGCGCAACGGCCAGAGCGAACCGTAGGCAAGAAGACAAATTATGAATTATGAAGGATGAAATAAAACACTCGTTTGGCCGGACCGAGGTCGGCATGCAAGCCGCTGGTGCGCTCTTGGATTTCAGATTACAAATTCCAGATTCCATAAAACAGAACCAGAATGCCCCTGGTAATTCGTAACTTGTAATTTGTAATTTGTAATTTCCGTATCTCGTCATTCATCACTCGTCACCGGAATTTCATCCTTCATACTTCACACTTCATCCTTCGCTTACGCCAGCGCCTTTTTCAACACGCGAATCAGGCCTTGCATGGCGCGCTCGGTGGTTTGCTGGTGGGTCATTCCGGGGGCCTTGAACTCGCATTCCAGTGACATGGTTCCGCTGTAGTGGTCGCGCTCGAGCGCCTTGATTTGTCCCGTAAGATTGATCACGCCCTCGTCCGGAAAAGTTTCGTGGCATTTCTTCATGCCGGGACCGCACTGCATACCTTTCAGGTGCAGGTGCCAGACGCGGCTCTTGTCCAGCGGGTCCCAGCCATTTGGGTAGGACACCTCGCCGTGCGAGTAACCGTTGCCCACGTCCCAGTTGTAGCCCAGGTTGGGCATCGGCGTCATTTTGAGGATTGCGGCCGTCTCGCGCCCGGTTGCGCCGTTGCACGATTCTTCGTTTTCAATCACCAGCCGCACGCCTTCCTGCCGCGCCGTTTCCGAGGCCTTGGCCAGCTCTTCGGAAATTCTCGGATAGAGTTTTTCCGGCTCCGCCACGCGGAAGAAGGTGAAGCCGCGCACCTTGTCCGTTCCCCAGGCGTGACAGCGCTCCGCGGCGCGCTTCAGCAGGTCCATCTGCTCTCGGAAGGGATAGGGGTTGTCCTCGCGGCTGACGGGTTTCGTTCCCGGCAGCGTGCACTTGTAGAGCGCGGAGTCCACCACCGAGCATCTGAAGTGGTAGCGGTCCAGCAGGCTCTTCACGCGCTTCACCTCATCCGGCGTCGCCTCGGTGTTGTATTTCCCCCAGATGGCGCGGATCTCCACCCACGAGAGCCCGTAACCTTTCATGATTTTCAGGGCATGCTCGAGGTCATCCGAAAAGCCGTCGCTGATGGCCCCCAGCTTAAACGGGCCGGAAGGCTTCGACGGCAAAGCCCAGGCATCTCCTCCCACGCAAATTGCCGCCCCTGCGGCCAAAACTGAATTCCTGAGAAAAGTGCGGCGTTTCATGGAACAAACCTCCCGGGGTGCCTCACCCAAACGGCGACCAGCCTCTCCGTCAAAAATTAGAAAATCATCGAAAACAGTATACTCCGTGTGTCATGTCTCCCGTTCAACTGATGCCGGCCCGGACTTGTGGAAAGGACCCGGGCAAAAACGAAGGTCGAATCGAGAATCAGGAGGGATGAAATCCCGTTGAAGAGGAACCGCAATTACAAATGACGAATCCGCTTCCAGGTTTGTCTATTGAATTTGGAATCTGAGATCACCCCGGCGAATGGCTGTGCAACGTTGTCCCGCCGCGCGGGATTACTCTGTGGCCCTTTCCCGATTTCAAATCTCAAATTTCAGATTTCAATTCCCATAACCCGGAAATCAAACCCACCCATGCACTCGGCGCTCATCACTGCCTGTTAGTACACGATGGATTAATAATCTTCTCTTTACTTCATCCCGATTCGGCTATAGACTCGGGGGCAGGTTCATTGGGCTCCCAGATCGCGTTCTATGACTGGAATGGTAGTGGCAGAGGCAGAATAAGTTTTAAAAGGCGGCACAGACGGACGCTAGGGGGAGGGTCATGGTTCGCGCGAGAAACAGCACAACAAGGTCCTGCTGATCCATTCAAAGCACCGGTCCGTTGGAGCGTTGAAAATTCAACTCCAATTTGAAAGGAGATCGAAATGCCTCCAACAGTACTCGGCCCGCGATGCAACCGCCAGGTTTCCTGCTCACCCGATCCGCACAATGACCGCAGCGAATCGGCGTTGGTTGTCAATCCAACCAATCCCTACAACATGGTCGGTTCCTCCAAGAAGTTCACCGATCCCAGCACGTATACTTTTTCCCTGGCCGCCTATTACACGTTCGACGGCGGCCAGTCCTGGGGCGAATCGCCCCTGCAGCTTTTGAACAACGGGGACGTTGACGGCGCCGGTGTGGTATGGACGGGCGCATCCTGGGCCGGTATCTCGGACCCGGCCGTTGCCTTTGATGACGTGGGAAACGCTTACCTCATCGGTCTGATGTTTAGCGCCGGCCTGGGCCTTTTGGGGATGGCAGCCTACAAGTCCACCGACGGCGGCCGCAACTGGAGCCTGCCCACCGTGGTCCACAGCGGCCCTGATGACAAGCAGTGGACGGCGGGCGACACGAACCCCGCCAGCACCTACCACGGCAACGTTTACGCGGCGTGGGACCTCCTTGCCTCCACAGGCGGCGGGCTGGCTTTCGCGCGCACCACCAACCACGGCGCCAGTTGGATCGGCGCGGGAACAGACCCGGCCGGCGCCACCCTCAACAACAAGATGGGCTTCCCCGAAATCAACGTCGCCGCCGACGGAACCATCTATATCTTTGGTTTTGGCGTGGACGCGGGCCAGCAAGCCATCCTGTTTGTCAAGTCCACCGACGGCGGCCAGACGTTCAGCGCTCCGGCCGTGGTGGCCAAACCCATCACCACGATTCCCGGCCATCTTCCAGGCGGGACGTTCCGGGCGGAAACCCTGCCCACCGGCTGCTGCGGCACGGGCAATCGCATCTACTGCGCCTGGCCGGACTACCGCGAGGGCGTGGCGCGCATCTATTACCGGCGCTCCACCAACGGCGGCAATCACTGGCAAGGTTCCGCTTCCGGAGATCCTCTGCTGACCGGGCCGGTGGCCTCGGCTGCGAACCAGCACGATTTTATGCCGCAAATGGTCTCGACGCCGGCGGGCGAAGTGGGCTGCGCCTTTTACGAATTCGGCCCCAACGGCGGGGGCGAGCTTCCGCCCAGCCTCATCCATGTGGTCCTGGCCGTCTCCACCAACAACGGCAGTTCCTTCGCCAACCGCGTCACCGTGACGGACACACCCTGGGACCCTACCGTTGACCCAGTCACCGACGAGTATGGAAATCTCTTTATCGGAGACTACTTTGGCCTGGACGCCAGCCGCCTGGGCTTCTTCCCCTTCTGGACCGACACCCGGACGCTCGTGCAGGAGATTTTTACCTCGCGCGTTTCCGTCGATCCCGCCGACATCTTCATCCGGGATTCCAGCTCCGACACCGGCGCGGTCCCCTCGCCCGGGAACCACTGGGAAGCGCCCGACCTCGTGGTCCGGTGGGCGGCGGACGGCAACACCACGTTTGTTGACCAGGGCATCCAGTATCCCGTGATGAACAACCATTACATCTACGGCAAAGCCACCAACAACGGGCCGAACACCGCCCGCAACGTGACCCTGGCCGTGACGGTGGGAAACTGGCCGCACCTGGCCGGACTGCCCGGAACCGAATTCAGCTATCCGCAGGACTGGTATCCCGGCGACTGGGACTCCCCCGGCCTGCTGGCCAACCGCAAATTTCTGGGCGAAAGCGCGCCGTTGGATATCCTCAGCGGACAGACCAAAATTCTGGGTCCCATCGTCTGGCCGGTGGCGGACATCCCGTCGCACACCGGCCCCAACCCCTGGCATCCCTGCCTGCTGGCGGAGGTACGCTCCGACAACAACGATTCCTCGGGAGGGACAAACGGTTGCGCGATTGATGCCAATCCGGACCCGTGCGTCTTCGGTTCCTACTTCTGGGGAAGCAACAACGCCTGCCAGCGCAATCTGAGCTACGTTCCGGTTATGGTTGCCAAGGCTGAGCGTATCGTTCTGCCGTTCATCGCCGGCAGCCCCTGGAGCAAAGCTCGGTTTATGGAAGTGATTGTGGAAAAAGGCAGAGAGCTGGCCGACGTTCCGATGTTCCTGCGCGCCGAACCCGTGTCGCTGACGGGACAGCCGCCCAAACAGCCTTGCCCCCCGGGCGAACTCGTCTTCGAGGGCAGGTGCCACGTCAAGGTGCGCGCGGGCGATTGCACGTTGGGCGAAATCATCACCGGGCCAGGAACCGTGTGGCGGCCCGCCTGCCCGCCCGGCAATCAACGTGAGGAAACCTGCCACGGAGGCGAGAAATCCGGCCAGGAATGGAAGCTGCTGAAACCGGTTGCCGCCGTCGGATTGCCCATTGGCGCGGGCGAACTCAGGCGCATAACGCTTTCATTCACGGCCCCGGCAACTCTCAAGCCCGGAAGCCGTCCGCTGGTGCGCATCTTCCAGCGAAACGACAGGAAGGTGATCACCGGCGGCGTCCAATTGCAACTGCAGGTGGGCGGCGCCGCGGTTAAGGCCAGAAAACAGGCCAAGGCCGCCAGGAAACCCAAGCGTAAAAAGAAATAGCTTCGTCCGGCGGGAAGTGGACGATGTGCAGAGGCCGGACCGGGTCCGCCACAGTGCCCGGTCCGGCCTTCATTTCGCGAAAGGGCACGGATTCATCCGTGCCGGAACGGACGCCGCCCCAGGTTAGATTTTGCCCTCTACCTTGGGGAGAGGATCCAGGAGGTACGACGGCCGGTGAGGGTCTTTGGCGAAGGGCACGAGTTTACTCGTGCCATCAACGCCAGCAACCAGGGTGTCGGCTTCAGCCGCTGAAGGATTTCCGGGCAGGTGGCGCCACCGTCCAATCTGCGCCCCAATGGGAAATTGATATTGAAACTGAATGCGAGGTGGAAAATGAATATGAAGCTGCGATTTACCTGGCGGTCGCTGCTTGGGCCGCTGCTGACTCTCTTCCTGTTTTCAGCCATTCCTGCCGGCGGGCAAGGATTGGGCGTGCCGAAGGGGCGTAAACGAATCGACACCTGGTTGGTGCTGAATCAGGAAAAGGGATTCCAAAGGATCGCGCAATATGCCGACATCCTGAACTCCCTGAGCGTCGAAGGAAATCCGTCAAAAGAATTCATACGCCGTTGCCATCGGCTTCATATTGAGGTCTACCATTTGGCCTCAGGAAAGGCTGATGCCGTCGATACGCCTGCCCATCGCCGCGCCACAGTGGAACGACTGGTGCATGAGTGCCAGGTGAAAGGCTACGATGGCGTCGACCTTGATTTTGAGCACCTCGATCCCTCGCTGCAAAGCGCCTATTCGGATTTTCTGCGCCAGATGTCCTCGGCGCTGCATGGGATCGGCAAGAAACTCAGCATTTGCGTGGACACTTTTCCCACTCCGGAATGGAAAACGCCGGAGGGGGAATTCTACGATCCCAGGGTGGTCGGCGAGACCTGCGATATGGTCCGCGTAATGTGCTACGACATGTACTATGCGCCGGAATGGACATGGGAAGGCCGCAAGCAGAAGAATCAACCTCAGCCGCCAGGCATGGGTCCAACTTCCGCCTATCATTGGGCGCAGGCCGGGATGCGCTTCTGGTTGAAGTATGTTCCCCGCGAGAAACTGGTGATGGGCCTTCCCGCTTATTCCAACGACTATGCTCTTGGCCCCCAGGGGAGTGGAAAACAGGTCTACGCCTCCAAGCCCCAGGTCGAGGGACCCGCTGAGAAGTTCTGGCTGTGGTACGAGCGGCTCCCCATGTATATCTACACGGAGGATTCGGTGCCCCACATTTTTTATGCCAGCGATGCCCAGAGCACCAGGGCGCAACTGGAAACGGTCGATGAATTACACCTGCCCGCCATCGGCTTCTGGCACTTCAGTTCGGTGGACAAAGCAATCTGGGCAGCGGTTAAAGCCTGGCTGAAAAACAAATGAGTCTGGGCGGACGGCACCGCGAAAACAGGCCGTAAATATCGCCGCCCGCTAGAAAGGGCACGGCGGACGGCCCATACGTCGCGTCCTTTGCGATGTATGCGGCTCTTCTTTCGCAACGTGATTGATGCAGAATGGCGCGTTGCTCCAGCAGAAGCATTAATATGGCGAGAACCGTCTTCACTTTCTGGCCCGGCACCGGCGCATACATTCCAAATTGCGGAACGATGCGCTACCGGCCGCCGGCCTGCAAATCTTTGATCACCAGTTGCAGTGAAGACATTCCCTGCCAGGTGTTTTCATTCAGTGTAAAGGCCACGTCGATAGTGTCGCCCGTGCCGAGCAATTTTGCCTGCTCGCCTTTGCGCCAGCCGATGGCGTCGAGGTCCCGCACGCCGTTTCCAACCTTCAGCTTCAGGTGTTTTTCGCCCACCACACGGGGCGGCAGCCGCAGCCGCAGCCCGCGCGCCACAAACACCGGAGTGGGGTTGCCCATCCCAAACGGCTCCATGCGCTTCAACAACTCATACACCGGCCAATCCATCTGGTCGAGATCAACTTCCGCATCCACGCGCAGCAGCGGCACCAGGTCCTGCGGGGCGAGCGTCCTTCGCGCGTAGGCTTCAAAACGTTCCCGAAGGTCTTCAATCCGCGCCGACTCCAGCGTGAATCCCGCCGCGGCCGCGTGGCCACCGTAGCGCTCAAAGACGCTTTCGCAATCGGTCAGGGCGTCGAGCAGGTGGAAGTTCGCAATCGAGCGGCCCGAGCCCTGCCCCGTACCGTTTTCGACGCCAATCACCAGCGTGGGCCGGTAGTGACGTTCCACCACGCGCTGCGCCACAATCCCGATCACGCCCCGGTGCCAGCCCTCGCCCGCAAACACCAGGCTGTAGAGTTCGCCGAGTTCCGGCTGCGCTTTCACCTTCTCGTCAATCTCGTTCAGGATAGATTCTTCGGCGCGCTGCCGCTCGCTGTTTAACTCGTCCAGGTGGCCGGCAATCTTCCGCGCCTTGATGGCATTGTTCGTGCGCAGCAGTTCGATCACGGCATGGGCGTCTTCCATGCGTCCGGCGGCGTTCATGCGCGGCGCCACGCGGAAGGCGATGTCGCCCGCACTCGGCGTCTTGCCGTCGAGGCCCGCCACTCCCATCAGCGCGGTAAGGCCAGGCGCCGACGGCCTGCGCAATCCTTCCAGGCCAAACTTCGCAATCACCCGATTCTCGCCCACCAGCGGGACCACGTCGGCAATGGTGCCGATGGCCACTATCTTCAAATAGGATTGCAGCAGCGCGTCCGTCATTCGTTCGCCCAGCAGGCCCTGCACAAGCTTGAAGGCCACGCCCACGCCCGATAAATTTTTGTCGGGATACTCGCAGTCCGGCCGTCGCGGGTTCAGCAGGGCGTGCGCCGGCGGCAGCGATTCTTTCGGCAGGTGATGGTCGGTGATGATGCAATCGACGCCCAGTTCCTGCGCGCGGGCCACCACCTCATGCTCGCGGATGCCCGTGTCCACGCTCAGCAGCACGGTGACGCCCTCGGACGCAGCACGCTCCACCACCGGAACGCGCATGCCGTAGCCGTCCTTCAGCCGGTCGGGAATGTGCACGTCGACGGGCGCGCCCAGGCTTTCCAGGCCTGCCAACAGCACCACCACGGCTGTGGTACCGTCCACGTCATAGTCACCGTAGATCATGATTTTTTCCTTGTTGGCGATGGCGCGCTTCAGGCGTTCGACGGCGCGGTCCATGTCCGCCATCAGGGACGGATTGTGGAGTTGATCGAGGCGGGGATTCAGAAAATTCTGCGCCGCTTCGGGATCGGTGATGCCGCGCAGCACCAGCAGTCGCGCCAGCAAAGGAGAAGTCTCCAGCTCCAGCGCCAGCAGGGCCGCCGTTTCGTTGTCGGCTGTGTCCAGTTCCCACCGCATGATGATGGAATCATGGTGACAGTTTGGGGCGGTGCTTGCAACGTCGAAATCTTTAGGAGGGCCGGGCTTCAGCCCGGCCAATCGCGCGGCGCTCCAAGAATGAGAAGTCCACTCCCTTGGGAAGAGGGTAGGCGCGCGAGCGGCCGGGTGAGGGGTTTCGTCGCGCGGTCCATCCACAGGCCGCGGCTCTTGCGTTTGCCGTGCGCGGGGTGTATACATGCGTGATTATTATTCCGTGAAAATCGGTGGCCGCACATACCGTAAAAAGGCGATATATGTGCTGCCC
>JAJYJL010000974.1 GCA_021789565.1 Acidobacteriota bacterium | reverse complement strand
AAGCCCATCTGACGGATGCGCTGGCCGAGCCTCACCAGACGAGCCTGCATATCCTCAGGCAAAGCCGCAATCTCGGCGCGCACTACTTCATTGAGAACTTCGACTCGCCATTCCACAGACCAGTATATCTCAAATTTGATATGGCCGCACTGGCCTATTGGTAGCGCGCGTCGGAGGCGCGTTGAGTCTGTTGATAGACGAATCCATAGACATTCGCACGCGTTTCCATAGAGTACTGCCGGGAGACGCAAAGGGCCGGGAAATCGGCGCCTACGCCGTCAGCTTTTCCAACTGCTCGGGCTTGACGATGGTAAGGCTGGTGCCTTTGATGGTGATCCACTGGTCGCGGCGGAACTGGTTGAGGAGCCGGGTGACGGTTTCGCGCGAGGTGCCCGCCATGTTGGCAACCTCCTCGTGGGTCAGCGCCATGGTGAAACGCATCTCGGGTTTCCCGTTGGCCGCCGCGCGTCCCCAATCGAGCAGCAGACGCGCCAGCCGGCCCGCCGCCGAGCCGGAAAGCGCCAGCCGCTTGGCGTCGTGAAACACCGTCATGTACTCGCCGGAAAGCGCCAGCCGCTTGGCGTCGTGAAAGACCGTCATGTACTCGCCTGAGAGTGATTGCGCGGCGTGCATCGAGGCAATGCCATGCCTGCCGAGGAACTCGACGAACTCCTGCTTGCGCACCGTTTTCACCTGGCAAGGCTCGATGGCTTCGGCTGACACTTCGTGGGGCACATTGGCCAGCACAGCGCTCAATCCCATCACGTCGCCCGGTCCGGCGATCTTCAGGATCATGGTCTTGCCGTCGCGCGAGGTTGACGAGATCTTTACCTGTCCGAAGCAGATAATAAAGACGTTACGCGCGGGATCCCCTTCGGAGAACAGCTTCGCTCCGCGGGCGTGGCTCATCATGATTCCGATCTGGTCGAAGTCCGTAAGGGCCTCCGGGGTCAAATTGCAGAACATCCGCAAATGCCGATGCTCACAATTCAAGCAATCTTCCGGAGGGTGATGGGAATGGATTGAGGCCATACCTGTAGCGCTTGGGGACCAAACGTTAAATAGAGTATAGCGCAAATCCCATCCAGCAACGCGCGCCTTTTCGTTGGCAAAAGATTGGGGGCCCTGAACTTTCGCTTTTTTTGATCCATTGCCCCGGTCTATTCCTGGGCCGATCCGCCGGTGTGCCGTCGCGCCGGCGTCACGCGCATCATGCAGCAGGTGATGTAAGCACGCGAGACTTCACGCGCCAACTCCTCAAGCAGCCTCATGCGCAGCGGCGGATGCTTCTCGAAGGCATGATGCAAGGCCTCGATGGGCAGCATCAGAACCGATCCCGCCGTGACCGCAGACAGGGTGTAGGAGTGGATTCCTTCGCCCAGCGCCGCCGCGAGTTCCACCAGGTCTCCGGGGCGCGCCGAACCCAGCGTCACGCGCATCTGGAAGCGTTCAGCCTTGCGGACAAAATCGCCTGAAACCACGACATACAGTCCATTGCAGCTTCCATTCTGCTGAAACACGGCTTCCCCGGCACCGACATCGATGCACCGCGAGGCGCTGCTAAGCAGCTCGCCGGCCTCCCCCGGGCAGTCGAGTAGCTCGGCCAGCGGATGCGCCGCCGCTGCGGCCAGACATTCAACTCGCTCATCCAATGTCCTGCCAACCATTGTGTTTGCCGTATGCCGGGCTCTCAAGCTTCTTGCTGTCTGCAGGCCTGTTCTATTGTTTTGTATCGAGCGATTCTGGCTCGCTCGTGAAGAGCCTGAGTGCCCACGCGGTTTCGCGTGGTTCATACCTGAACTCCGTTTCTTTGGCGTTTGCGATCGCTGCCGATCGGACGAAATGGCGCGGCCCCTCCTGTTCCGCTCATTTTCTATAGGAAAATCGTGGCCGGGTACTGCGGCCACTCCAGGCGCTACAAAACTTCTGCGGTAAGCGTAATCGCGGGTTCTGCGCCGGCGCCCGCTGCTTCTGGCGGAACGCAAAGCACAGGCACGCGCGATGCGGAAAGCAGGGCAAAGGCGGTACCGTGAGGCCCCGAAGTTCCGCTGGTGCGTTTCACCCCGGCAACAAGAATACAGGGGTGATTCTCCTCAATGGCTTCGGACACAGCCTCTGCCGGATCGCCGTCCTTGACCAGGCAGCGCGTCTGAATCGTTTCCTCAAAGTGGATTCCCTCAGCATTCATGAGGTTGCAGGGATCCAGACCAGCGGCCTTTTCGGCAGCGGATCGGACGTGCAGCACCAGCAGCGGCCGATTGAATGTTTTGGCCAGCGATGCCGCAGTGGCGGTTGCTTCCGCGGTTGCTTCGTTCCGCTCAATTGCCAGCAGCACCGGCCCGCCCGGCGAGGGTCGGCACGCGCCCGCATTCCAGTCGGCTGCCACCGCCATGACCGGGCACGGCGCCAGCCGCACCAGCCGCTCGGCGATGGCCCCGACCACCACGGGTCCGGCGCCTTCCATTCCTTTGGTCCCGATCAGGATCAACCCGGCCTTGTACTGCCGGGCGACGTCCACCAGCATCTCGACGATCGTGCCTTGCCGCACCTCGGAATGACTGTGGATCCCCTCGCGCAACAGGTCGCCAGCCAACTGGTCCAGCACCTTGCGAGCCTCTTCGGTCATGCGGCTCAGTACACTGCCAGGAACCGTGTTGACAGCGGCATACTCCATGGGGTCAAGCCCGTGCGCCAGCACAATCCGCGCGCCGTAGTAGGCCGCCAGCTTGCGCGCGTACTCAAGGGCTGCCTCAGCCTGGCCCTGCAGATCCGTCGCGACCACAATGGTCTTTAAGCCATTTTCAAAGCCCATAGCTGTCTCCCGCCCAAAGCCGACATCGAGATACACGTATTGAGTTTTGAGTGTGCGCCTCTAAGGTACTGGGGGCAGTGACCCCATTCACTCCCACCTGTGATTCAGATCACATCCTCCAAGACGTTGATTTTGCGAGAAAATGGCCCTGCTCTGGATGGGTACAACGCCCAGAAGGACCAGGCAGGCTATGCACGGAGGATCATTTGGCTGTGCCGCTTTGGGCATTTCGTGGAGTTATGGATATCTATGGTGCACAGGAGCGGCATTCTAAGCCATTCGAGAGGACTTACCCCAGAGAAACACTCTATACATTCCACGGTCGAATGCGATACCTTGGGCAGGTTATGAAAAATCGCCATCTGCTCTCACTCTACGTAGTCTTTGCGATAGTATTTGTTTTCATTTCAATGCCTTGCGTGGAGGTGCGAGCCCAGGCGCCTGTACCCGACTCGCCCGCCATTGAAGCCCAGGCTCACGCCTTGCTCTCCAAGCTCACACTGGAGCAGAAGATAGAGCTGCTTGGCGGCATCGACGGCATGTACACACGGCCCATGCCGGCGATCGATCTGCCGCGGTTCAAGATGTCCGATGCATCGGTGGGGGTACGCACGTGGGGCCCGACCACGGCCTACGCGTCCGGCGCATCCCTGGCGGCGAGCTGGGATACGGAACTGGCCCGCAAGGTTGGCGAGGCCCTCGGCCGCGATGCACGAGCCCGCAGCGTCAATTTTCTGCTGGGCCCCGGCGTCAACATCGCCCGCTCACCGCTGAAT
>JAJYJL010000028.1 GCA_021789565.1 Acidobacteriota bacterium | reverse complement strand
GGCAGAAATCTTCCAGGGTGGCATGTGCATGGCCGCACATCCGGTCGACCATTAAAACCTCTTCGTCATTGAGCTTGACCACCGTGGCCTGCGACATTAGATCCTGGACCAGAAGGGGCTCATAACAGGATGGGCGCAGGTTGACGTCATAAAAGCGCCGCGCCCCGCTTTTTGCGGCAAGCAGTCTGCCGGTAACTTCATGCGCCTGCGAACTCATCTGGAGCAGGGTCCCAAAATAAATCCAGTCCGGCGCAGGCGAAAGGAGTTCCTCCAGGTCTTCTGCTGTCAGTTCCGGAAAGTCATAAGCGGCGGGGTGCTCGATGCGAAAACTCGGCTGGCCCGCGCCGTCCAATGTGACTGACGCGATGCCCGTTGGAAAGCCTTCCGCGCGGCGGACGAAGCGAGTGGAAAGGCCCATCCGGGCCATGCGTTCGAGCGCCCGGTCACCCCGTTCGTCGCACCCGACGGCGCTGACGAAGTGCACGTCATGCCCCAATTTCCTGGCGTGGGCCGCAAAGTTGAACGGAGCCCCGCCCAGATGTTCCTGGTCGCCGATCACGTCCCACAAGACTTCGCCGATGCTGACAATTTTCAAATCAGATTTCCCTTAAGGAGTCGATTGGACCGTGCCGGCAGGATGACCCAACCGCCTTCGTGCCGGTGACAGTATAACGATGATTGGCGGCCCGGGCCCCAGTTTTTAAAACTCGGCTTTGGCGTGCGATCCGAAACCTTGCCTCATACCAGAAAAAGACATTCTTTTTTCTCGATGCGCCCCGTCGCTCACCTGCCGCCCATACGGACAGCCGCAGTTTCACATGGGCAGGTCGCTGCTCGGTCCTCCGGCTCTGGCCCGCAACCCAAGGGAACAACCGATGGACCCATCATGAAACTGGAGAAAAAGAATGGTACGCCCGGAGAGATTCGAACTCCCGACCCCTTGCTTCGTAGGCAAGTGCTCTATCCAGCTGAGCTACGGGCGCAAACAGACGCGAAGGACATTCGACATTTGACCTTGCAGATTCTCATTTTGCACGCCTGGCTCCCTTCTGTCAACGCACCCGTCGCCTTCCAACTGGCAGGCGGAGGGACAAGGCCCTCCACTGCCGGGGATCATCCCGGCCCCTGAAGCCGGCAGCCAGGTCTTGCCCTTGGTCCCATGGTCTCTTATACTGATTACACGGGGTTGGCTCTTGCCGGGGGCGCGAACGGGCCCTTGTACGGATCGTATGCCAGTAGCGGCCCGTGCTATAATTTTTAAAGCAGGGCAAAGGAGCTGCAAAGTGATGAAGCAAAGTCGACGTGCGGGATGGTTTATCTTCGCTTCGCTGGTCGTATGTGCGATGCTGGGCGGGTTGTACGGCCCGCAGGTCGAAGCCACAACGGCCAATGCAAGCGACAATGACACATCCTTCCAGGCCAGTCTGCGCGCGTTTACTAATATTTATGACAAGGTCCAGGAAAATTACGCCACCCCCGTGGATCCCAACAAGGCCATCTATGGCCCCACAAACAGCAACTTCCTGGGAGCCATTCCGGGCATGCTGCGAACTCTGGACCCTCACTCCAACTTCTTTGACCCGCGCGCCTATGCCATGCTGCGGGAAGACCAGGAAGGCCGCTACTTCGGCGTTGGGATGAGCATTCAGTCCCGGCCCGGCAAAATGGGCAAGCTGGTGACCTTTGTGGTGGCGCCCATCCCCGGATCTCCGGCCTTCAAGGCCGGCCTTCGCCCGGGCGATGTGATCGAGCAGGTCAACGGCAAAAGCGCGGTCGGCCTTGAGTCGTCGCTGAATGAGCAAACCGACAAGGTCGCCAAGATGCTGAAGGGCCCGCGCGGCACCATTGTGCAAGTGATCGTCCGCCGTCAGGGGGCGACCAAACCCCTGAATTTTACCATCACCCGCGGGGAGATTACCCAGCCCAGCGTGGATGACGTCTTCATGGTGAAACCCCATGTGGGCTACATCCACATCAGCCGCTTTAATGAAACCACCAATACGGAACTGTCACAGGCGCTGAAGAAACTGGACGCCGAACACATGACGGGGCTTATCCTGGACCTGCGGGGAAATCCCGGCGGCCTGCTCCAGGAAGCCGTCGAGGTCTCAGACCACTTCCTGAAAAAAGGGCAACTGATTGTCTATCATTACGGACGTTCCTCGCCGGAGAAACGCTATTATGCGACGCACGGCGACAAGGGGAACCGGTACCCCATCGTCATTTTGATCAATCGAATGACCGCAAGCGCGGCTGAAATTGTGTCGGGCGCCTTGCAGGACCACGACAGAGCTCTGGTAATGGGGGAGACCAGCTTTGGGAAAGGACTGGTCCAGACGGTCTACCCGTTGAGTGACGAAACAGGTCTGGCGCTCACCACGGCCCGCTATTACACCCCAAGCGGCCGCCTGATCCAGCGCGACTATAATACCGTGTCGCTCTACGATTACTATTACCACCCGCAAGGCACCCCAACGCCCCACACCGATGTCAGACTGACCGACGGGGGCCGAAAGGTTTACGGAGGCGGAGGAATCACCCCGGACGTGAAGGTGGCGCCCCAGAAGCTGAACGACACGGAACTCGCGCTGGTGCAGAATGGAGCTTTCTTCAGCTTCGCGCAACACTACCTGGCCGTTCACAAGACGATTCCAGAAGACTTCCAGCCTACAGCCGATGATATCGCGGAATTCAATAAGTTTCTTGCCGACCAGAAGATCCCCGTGACGGCCGCCGAGGTGCAGAAAAACCTGGATTTCGTCAAGCTGCACATTCGCGAACGGCTGGTTGAAGACATCTACGGCACCAACGTGTCCGACCGGATCAAGATTGAGAATGACCCGCTGGTGGAAGACGCCGTTGGCCACATGTCCCAGGCGCAACTGCTTCTGGAGAACGCTCAGAAGTACATGGCCGCCACTGAAAACAAGTAAGGAATCGCGCCGGCCTTGCAGCTCCTGACCCGGGATTGTGGAATTCCTTGCGGGACGGAATGAATCAGTTTGGGAGGACTCCTCTTTACCCCATGTCCTTCGGCGGCTTCAGATATTTGAGGAGCGACCACCCTCCGGTAATCGGCAGGAGGAGAATCTGCCGCAGGATGTCGCTCCGCCCTTTCTTGCGCTGCCGCGCCTGCCTTGTGGATGTTTGCCCCTGAAAAACCAGCATCGTTGCGTACTTCGCAAAATCCAGGCCGCACTGTTCACACCGCCCGCCGCGGTCCTGGATATGCTTGCACGAGGGACAGGTAAACCGTGCGGGAGCGTGACAACGTGAACAGAAGTCATGCGTGTCAGGGTTTTCCTGTCCACATTTAGCGCATCGCATGGCGGATGATATTTCTATCGGCTGGCGTGGACTGGAACTGGAGACGGGGACCGGCCTTTAGGGCGGCAAGGAGGAAAGAGAGATTGAGGAAAGGCTGGTGGACGCGAAGGGATTCGAACCCTCGACCTCAGCGTTGCGAACGCCGCGCTCTCCCAACTGAGCTACGCGCCCAATAATTCACTGCAACTTGGCTAATATAACATGGGCGCTTCAAGCCTGACAATTTCCGCCAGAGCGGGCCGGCGCCGCCACTTGAAGGCGCCAAAGCCCAGGGACCGCGAAGGACCGCTCATGCTACAATCCAGTGAGGATGCCCATTCGCGTCATCGCCGTCGATCTTGATGGAACCCTGCTGAACAGTAATCTTGAAATATCTCAGGCCAATCGTCAGGCCCTCGCAGCAGCCTCAGAGCGTGGCATCCGTATTGTGGTTATCACAGGACGCCGGTACCACTCCGCCAGGCCGCTGCTGGATTCCCTGCAGTTCCCTGTCACCCTGATTACCTCCAACGGCTCCATCATCCGGACGATTTCCGGCGAACTGCTACACTACAACTTCCTGCCTCGGCAAATCGCGGTTCAGGCGCTCGAAGCAGCCATCGATTACCGCCCCTACGCCGTAGCCATTTTTGACAATCCCGGCCGCGGGCAGGTGATGATGCAGCAGAATGCCTCGGCGGATGGCCCCCTGCGCTGGTATCTCAAGAACGCGCAGGAATACTTGCTCCAAGTCCCCGACCTTCCCGCCGCGCTGCCGGGGGACCCCATTCAGGTGATGTTTGGCGGCGCGCCAGCGTTTCTCGAGCCGCTGGAACATCTGCTGCGCGAATCCAATGCAGGCAGGCACGTTCGCCTCACCTGGACCAAGTATTTTGAGCGCGACATTTCGCTGCTGGACGTGATGAACCTGGGCTGCTCCAAGGCCAGCGGCCTCCAATGGTTCCTCGAACAGTTGGACTGCCACGCCAGCGAAGTGATGGCCATAGGCGATAACTACAACGACCTTGAGATGCTCCAGATGGCGGGGTATCCGGTGATCATGGGCAACTGCACCCCGGGACTGGCCGGCGACGGGTGGCATCTCACCCACTCCAATGACCAGGACGGCGTGGCCGCAGCCATCCACAACCTTGTGCTGAAATAGCCGGCTGAAACGTATTCCTGCCTTCAGGCGCCGGCTCCCGCAAAGGAGGATGGGCCCTTCCCGTGAATTCCACGAGCGCTATTCCTGGTTGATAATCCGGGTTCCAGGGGGCGGGGTCAGGTCAAACAGCGTGGACGCCATACTGGGATTGCGGTCAATGTGGCTAAACCTGAACTTCATAACGGTGTCGTTGGTGTAGACAATCACCAGCCGCCGGATGTTCATCTGCGGATCAAATTCCATGACCACATGCTTGTAACCCAGCTTTTCCGCGTGTTTGGGATAGGCAATGATCACGCGGTCTTCCGGTGGGTGCTGGAACTGGCTGTTGGCATCCTCAAACTTTTGAAAAACCTTCTTCATGTCAAAACGGGAAAGCAGCAGACGGAACGGCACCCGATAATCTTCGCTCTGTTTCACTGACGAGCGGTTCAACTGGCCCTCCTCCGGCAGATAAAGCAGCACTTGTTTCTTGTTGGAAAGGAAAACCTTCTTCTCCGGCTTGCGGTAATCCCAGCGCATGCGCTCGCCACGGGCAAAAACCACCGTGCCGGATTCCACCCGGGTACCGCCGCCCGCGTCGTAGGTCTGGGTAAAGTCCGCGCGAATCGCCTTCACGTCGTGATAACTGCTCTGCACTTTAGCAATGAACTCGTCCAGCGGCAGCATGGCGGCAGCAGGTGAAGCTGCCGAAAGAGCCAACGCAGCCATCGCCACAACACTCCAAACCGCACATACACCCGTCAGAAGTCGAACTCCTCTCCGGCGGTTATTGCAGCGGGTCTTTTCGTTCATGTGTTTCGCTTCCCCTTAAAACTTCGACGGCGCTTTTTGCCTGCTGGTTGTTTGGGTCCGTCTCAAATCCTCGCGCATATTCATCCAGCGCCGCCTGCCGGCGCCCGGCCGACGCCGCGATGCGCGCCAGTCCGAAGTGGGCGCGGCTGTCATACGGATTAATGCGGCTGGCAGCAGCGTACGCCCGCTCCGCGCGCCTAAAATCTCTCTGCTGAAAGTAGACCTCGCCCAGCCCGTCATAACCTTCGAAATTTGGGGCCGCCCGCACCGATTGCGAAAACTGCTCCGCCGCCTCACCCAGTCGCCCTTCTTTAAGATACAACTTCCCAAGCTTGTTGTGGCAACTGGGGATTAAGGGTGAGAGGGCCACGGCGGCGCGCAACTGCTGTTCCGCTTCCTGAAACCGGCCCAGATCCATCATCAGGCTGCCCAGGTTCAGGTGCGGGTCAGTGTAATCGGGTTTGCGCAACATCGCCTCACGGAAGTAATGTTCCGCCTTCTGGTACTCCTTCCTTTTGGCGTAAACCAGGCCCAGGTTGGTGAGCGTGATGGGGGAGTTGGGATTCAGTTTCAGCGCAATGTTCCATTGCTTCTCCGCCTCGGCAATCCTTCCGTGGTTCCAGGCCACCACGCCCAGGTTTTCGCGGATGTTGGTGGCCCTGGGCGAGACTTTCAGCGTCTGGCTGTAAAGTGTGACATTGGTGCGCCAGTCGCGGTTGCGCGCAACCACGCGGGCCGCCATCAGCAGACCCAGGGCGCAGGAAGCGGCAACCAGGGTGTGTCTCCAGGCGCTGTGGCGGGCAGTAAGCTGCCTCCACAGCTTCACGCCCCCCCAGCCCATCAGCCAGCAGAAACCCACCGACGGCAGGTAGAGATATCGTTCCGCAAAAACATTTCCCGCCAGGTAGCGGATGTCGAGCACCGGCGCCAGGGTGATAAAGAACCAGAGAAATCCAAACGAGGCCGCCCGGTTACGCCGGAAAAGCAAGGCAAAAACCGCAGCGCATGCAGCCAGAGCTACGATGCCCGCCAGCACTCGCGGCTCAAACACCGAGGTTCCCTTCTGGAAAACGTAGTAGGCGCAGAGCTGGACCGGCCAGAAGACTTTTCCGAGGTATTGTCCTACGAGCGCCAGGGCCGACAGGAAGCTGGGATACCAGCCGAGACGCGACAACTGGATCTGCGGCGCGAAGGCCCCCAGGTGCACTATTCTGAACAGCACGTAGGCAAGATCCATCAGCCAGAAATCGCCGTAACGGCGCAGCTTCTGCCAGAAGTTTGTTTCATCGCGGTCGGAGCGGAAGAAATGCTCGTAAATCATGGCCAGCAGCGGGAACGTCAGCGACTGTTCCTTGGAGAAAATGGTCAGTGCAAAACTCACCACCGCAGCCAGCTTGACCCAGGGCGAAATCCCACCGCGCGGACGGGCCATTTTAAGAAACAGCCAAAACGTGAGCAGATAGAAAAAGGTGACTTCGAGCGTGGTGACGGCCGCCACCCAAGCAACCGCTTCGGTATGAATGGGGTGAACGGCAAACAGGCAGGCAGCAACAAAGGCAACTGCACGGTCCTTCAGCAGGCGGCGCGCCACCAAGAACACCAGGAGAACAACTCCCGCATGCAAACAAACGTTCACCAGATGAAAACCGTAGGCCAAGGGGCCAAACAGGTGATAGCACACGGCATATCCCAGCGTCATCATGGGGCGGTAGTAGTTTGAAACACCCTGCATCCCCACAAACGACCAGACGGTGGTGCCAAACACCTGCGGCAGGAAGTGGAAGCTCTTCAGGTAGGGATTGTCGAGGACCTGGCGGTTGTCGTCATAAACAAAACCGTTGAGAAGCGTATTGAGATAAGGGAGAACGGCGCAAAGAATGAGCGTGGCAATCAGGAGGTTATCGATCTCTCCAGTCGTCCACGGCCCACCGTCCCGGCCCGCTTCCGCCGGGCCCTGCAGCTTATCCACCCTTCGAAAGAAAGTCATTCACCCTCCGGCCGTCCGCAACCCCACTATACGCACGATACGGATCCGTTCTTCGATGTCGTTGTTTCCTGGCTCCGGAGCAGCAGTGCGGGGCCATCGGCAGACATTCATAGAAGAAAATGGGGGGACCCAGATGGATACCCCCACGAGAGATGACGGAGCTAGACGCGATTCAGACACCGCGAGAGATCAGCCCCCGAGAGGCGAATCCGCAGAACTGGCCTGAGTATTGTTCGAGTTCTGACGAATGACACCGGACTGGTCCGTGTAGTAGGAATTGGTACCAGTGGTTCCGCGTGTTACCGGGTCAGCCCAGAACTGGTAGGTGTCAATCCGGCCGCCCACCACAGGTCCGGGAGAGTAAGTGAAGCTGTAGCCACTCTTCACCGCTCCCATGGCCGTTGCAGAGCCGCCTGACAGCACACTGTCCACCAATCCGGCGGCCGTCGAGGTAGGCATGGCGCCGCTGGCCGGAGGTCCCATGTAACCCAGGGTTGCAGTGTAACCGCTGTTGTAAGTTGAAGCATAGGTCACCTCAGCCGTGTTGTAGGTCCTCAATGATCCCACCGCAGACGCCTGATTGGCGGCAATCCTCGAGCGCAGCAAATTCGGGATCGCGATCGCAGCGATAATCAAGATGATCGCCACGACGATCAGCAGTTCAATCAGCGAAAACCCTTTTGAATCTCTTCGCATTCGTTCCTCCTTTAACCTTACCTGAGTCTTGCAATCCGACAAAGCCGCTCAGTGTTGTGCATCTTAAGTTCCAGATCGGTCAAAGCTAAAGAATTCTTTATGCCCGTCACTGTGTACGAAATACAAGCAGTTATCATACCACCCCTTCGCTTCCATCCATACAAGACTAGCAAAACTGGCATTGATGGCGGTTTTTGTCGGGCCCAACGAACAAAAACCGTCACTGGCGCGGTTTCGCTACGGGCAGAGGACCTCCAGGATTTTTCGGGGAACCCCTGCAGGAACTGGCTCAAACGGAGCCTGCTTAACTCATCAGCCGACCGGCCCTACTTTTCGCGGCTCCTTTTCGTCGTGCTGCGGATGGCCTCAATCTGCTGTGCTGCACCCGTTTCGCCGGGAAAATTCCTCAGCTCTTCTTTGAATTGGGCCAGGGCGCCGGGGATGTCCCCCTTGAGCTTCAGGATCATTCCCAGGGCAAAATGATAAGCCAGTCCGCCCGGCTGGAGCTTAAGGGCATGCCGCACTGCCCTTTCGGCATCATTCACTTTACCGAGTTTCAGCCACGTCAGGCCCAGATAGAAATATTCGTCACTGTCGACACCGTTAACCGCGATCGCGCGCTTGAGGTACTTCTCTGCTTCGGGCAGCTTACCCATGCGGTAATAGGTGTACCCGGCGTTGTAGATGGCCAGCCAGAAGTCCGGGTCGCGCGCCAGGACCTCCTGGTAAAGCGCCAGCGCCTCACGATAGCGCCCCTCCTCGCCCATGGCGTTGCCCAGGTTGGTCCTGGCCAGTTGGTTTTGCGGTGTGCGCGAAACTCCCCGCGCATAGAGCTTCAGATCGTTCGCCCAGTAACGGTCCTGCACCGCTGTCGAAATTCCAAACACCATCGCCAGCAGCACAACCCCCGCCACCTGCCATGCTGGCAACCCCAGAAATCTTGCCTTTCCAGGTAGAATGCGGCGCAGGGCCATGGCCAGCAGAATGCAAAATCCAATTGACGGCAGGTAGAGGTAACGGTCATGGGCAATTTCGCCCACCGGCAGTACTGAAAGGTCCAGCAAAGGTATAAACGGAACCAGTACCCACGAAACCAGGAAAATGGCCAGGCGGCCATCTTTCGGCGCGGTCCTCGCCAGCCTCCGCACCCCCAGAAATACCAGAAATCCCACCGAGGCAAGTCCGGCAAGAGGCAGAATAAAAGGGACCAGGCCGGGGGTCCTGACGTAAGCCACATTGTAAAAAACGCTGAGGTTGAAAGGCCCGATCAAGTGCCACAAATAAAACATCAGCAGGTGCGGCCAGGTAAAAACGATGGTCCAGAAGCCCAGCGGAACCATGGTGTGCCCCAGTCCCTCGATCACTTGCCAGCGCACCGCCAGGTAAACAAACGTCAGCAGCACAAAGGGTACAGTACGCAAAACGGCTGTGCGGGCGCGCTCAAACACCAGCCGCAACCCTGACTGATTGGAAGCATCCTGCCAAAGCCATTCGAAAGTGAAAATGAGGATGGGTAAAATCAGGGCCGTTTCTTTCGACAGCATCGCGAGGCCATAGAGCGCCAGCGAGCCCGCAAGCCACAACCGGCGACGCGACGCCTGTTCCCGCGTGTTGAGATAGCAAAGGAACGCCGGCAACAGGAACAATGCCAGCAGCGGATCTGTGATGCCTGATATCCACGCCACCGATTCGATGTGCACCGGATGGAGCCCGAAAATCAGCGCCGCAATCAGCGCCGTGCCTTCGCCGCCTGTCAGGCGCCGCGCCAGGAGGTAAACCAGGTACGTCACACCCATGTGCGCGGCCACGCTCACCAGATGCCACCCCGCCGCGTAAGGGCCGAAGATTTTGTAATTCAGAAGGAGGAAAAGCAGAAAGAGAGGCCGGTAGTAATTGCCGTGGATGCCGGGATAAGCAAAATTCCATACCCCCTCAAAAAAATAGTGAGGAACGTAGCGCCAGGCATGCACCTGAACGTTGGCCAGAATCTGGCCGCGATCGTCGTAAACAAACTTGAAGCCCAGCGTGTTGCTGTAGGCCAGGAAAGTGGCCAGCAGGACTAGGCTGACCGCAGCCCAGGGCGTGTCCGCCAAGACGGAAACCCGCCGCCGTCCCGCCGATGCAGAGTCTGTTCCCGACTGTTCCTGGCCGCGGGGGACTATCATTGGGCGTGCACCAGATGCATTCAGACTCCGTGCTTCTTGGCATAATGGCGAAACGAGCGGTAGCTCATATGCAGCAGATCCGCCGCGCGGCTCCGCACGCCTCCGGCCAGGTTCAAGGCCTCCACCAGATACCGCTTCTCCACCTCCGCAAGCTTCGACTCAAAATTGAGACCTTCTTTTGGGATCTCGCCCAGAATCTCCCCTTCCGCACCTATTCCGTGAATAGCTGCCGGAAGCTGTTCCAGCCGCACAACGGCATCGTATGCTCCGCTCACCGCCACGGCATGCTCGATGGCATTTTCAAGTTCGCGAACGTTGCCGGGCCATGAATATTGCATCAGGGCGGAAAGCGCAAGAGGATCAAAGTCCTTCGCGGGCTTTCCCATTTCCAGCGAGTATTTCTTCAGAAAATGCCGCGCCAACGGTTCGACATCGTCTTGACGTTCGCGCAGAGGCGGAACATGAACAGGAATGACGCTGACCCGATAATAGAAGTCTTCTCGGAACTGGTTCTCCGCTACCATGGTTTTCAGGTCCCGGTTGGTGGAAGCAATCAGGCGCACATCAACCGGAATGTCCCGCGTTCCTCCCAGAGGGCGTACCATCCTCTCCTGCAGGACACGCAGCAATTTGACCTGCATGCCGGGGCTGGTTTCACCGATTTCATCCAGAAAGAGCGTCCCGCTGCTGGCGGACTCGATGATTCCCTTCCGGTTGCTGTCGGCGCCCGTGAACGCTCCTTTGAAATAGCCGAAGAGCTCGCTCTCGAGCAGCGTCTCGGGGAATGCACCGCAATTGATGGAGACGAAAGGCTTATCGCGCCGCTGGCTGGCCTCGTGGATGGCGCGTGCCACCAGTTCCTTGCCGGTCCCGCTCTCGCCCGTAATCAGCACTGTGCTGTTCGTAGGCGCAACGCTCCGGACCATTTCCAGGATGGCAGCAATTTTTCCACTGCGGCCGATGATGTTCTCCTGGGCAAATACCCTCAGCATCTCCCTCCTCAGCCGGGCGTTTTCCTCATGCAAAGCCATTTCTTCCAGTGCATGGTCTACCAGCAGCCTGATTTCATCCACAAGCTTGTCTGTCTTGATGACGTAACGGTAAGCTCCCAGGTTCAGCGCCTCAATCGCCGTGGGCATGGTCGGAACCGCAGTGATCAGGATAAAAGCGGCAGTGTTGTGGGTGGCCCGCGCGTGTTGAAGCAGTTCGATGCCCGTCAGACCAGGCATGCGAAGGTCCGCGATGATCACATCATGCACCTGAGACTCAATCTTCTTTTTGGCCGCCGTGCCGCTGGCGACCGTCTCTACCACATGTCCCGATTTCCGGAAAGTAATCTCCAGAAGCTGGCAAATGGACCTTTCGTCGTCTACAACCAGAATTCTTGCCATGGACCCGTTTCCGCCCGCCGGCCCCCCACTTCAAAGCCCCTCTGCGCACAGCGCTCGGCGGGAACACCTTTCACGATGCCCTTTCCATGTAAAAGCTGCCGCCGGATCCGCTGGTGGTTTAATTGGGGCTGCCGGCATGAATTCTGATCTCCTCCATTTTCTCCGGCGCCGGCGACACTGGCAGATCAATACTGAACTCCGAACCTTTGCCGGGAGAGGATTCCACCTGGATGTGGCCGGCGTGCCCCTGCACGATCTGGTAAACAATGGCCAGCCCCAGTCCTGTTCCCTGGGGAAAATCGGGATGGAAAGGTTCGAACAGCTTCTCCATCTGCGACGGCCCCATGCCCACTCCGGTGTCACGAAAAACGATGCGTACACCCTCACGGCGCAAACCACGGACTTCGACGGTGAGCGTCCCGCCATACTTCATGGCTTTCAAGGCATTGTCACAAACGTTCCAGAACACCTGGCGCAGCTTGTCGGCGTCCGCCCGAATCCTGACGGGATATCGAGGCAGATTGCGTTCGATACTGACGCCTTGCGGAAAGTCAGGCCGGTGCTTGAGCAGGAGCAGCGTCTCCTCGATCAGGACCACAACATCCACTTCGCTGAATTCAAACCGCTGCTCCCGCGAATAGAGGAGGAAGTCGGAAACAAGCTTGTTCAGACGCTCCGATTCCCGGCTGACAATGGCAATCAGTTTGCGCTGGTCCTCGTCGATGTCTCCCATGGTTTCCAGCACTCTCGCCGATCCGGAAATGGAAGCCAGCGGGTTGCGGATTTCGTGCGCGATGCCGGCGGCCATCCGCCCCAGCGTTGCCATGCGTTCTCGCAGGCGAAGCTGAGCCTCCAGGCGCTTTGGGACCGTAAGGTCCTGCACGCTGTAAATGTAGCCCGCCGTCCCGCGTTCCGGAATCACCAGGTGCGAAACCGACACGCCAAGAATGCGTCTTCCTCCCGCCGGGTGATCGAACTCCAATTCCTTCCGGCCGTGGCCAGAAACCATGCTGCGAAATTCCTCAGACCTGGGCCCGAGGCTTCCCAGGATTTTGTCAATAGGTTCCGCCAGAGCGGAATCACGCCCGCAGCCCAGGATCTCCGCTCCTGCAGGATTCAGTTCCGTCACCACGCCTTCCAGGTCCGTTGTGACCAGGCCGTCCCTCATGCTGCGAATCACGTTTTCATTCACCGCCTGGAGGCTGGCCACCTCTCCCCTCCGGTCGCGAAGCTCCGCGCCGGTCTTGCGCAGGGTTTCCGCCAGAAAACCAGCCAGGTAGGCAACCGCGAAGAACCCGAAAAGGCTGGCCAGTATTTTGACCTGGAGCGCCCCCAGATCCACTGCCGCGGTGGAAGAGTTTGACAGGGCGGCCACCGCGGGATGCCGCGCGGCGAATCCCGGGTAGAGAGCAGGCAGGTGTGCAAGTTCCAGCAGGCCACCCATCAGGATAAAACTGACCCCGGCAACCATAAAGACCCGCGCCCTGGGCAGCAGAATGGCGGCCAGTATGATGGCCACGAGATAGAGAGAAAAATAATTGCTCTCCAGGTCGCCCGTGACATGGACGATGGCCGTAATAATGCAAATGTCGGCAAAAAGTTGCAGGTGGGCCTGCAAAGAGTAATCCAGGCTGATCTGGTTGTAGATCAGGAAAAAGAGGTTCAGGGTGTACCAGAGGATGACAAATCCGCCCAGATATTCAATCGAATGGGCGCCGCCGGGGCTGGGTGAGATCTGCTCGATGGCGTAATCGATCGCAAAAACAAAAGTAATGATGGCAAACCGGATCTTAATGACCCAGGGAAGCCAGCTTTGGAGTTCGCCGGTGAATCTCATAGGGGAACTAAAGAGTATTATAGAGATTGAGTTCTTTTTGGACAATAGCCCTTGCCGCACAGAAGCTCAACCTCCCTATGTTCCTCGTCCCCTGCTGAATCCTTCCGTTGATCAGGAAAGTAAATCGGCGGGCTTCATCGAGAATTACCCTGCCAGCTTGCCGATCAGTGAGAACAACGGCATGTACATCGAAATCACCACGCCGCCCACAACGACTCCCAGGAAGAGAATGATCATCGGTTCGAGCGCCGTCAGAAGGTCGCCCACCGCGGCATCCACCTCGTCTTCGTAGAAATCAGCCACTTTCTGCAGCATGGAATCCAGCGAACCGGTGTGCTCGCCCACGCCAATCATCTGGACCACCATGTTGGGGAAAACGCCGGTCTCGCGCAGCGGATCGACAATCGTCCGGCCGCCCTCAATGGCTTTGCGCACCTGCGATATGGACTTCTCGATGACTGCGTTTCCCGAGGTGCGCGAGGTGATGTCCATCGCCTCCAGCATGGGTACGCCGCTGGTGATAAGCGTACCGAGCGTTCGGGAAAACCTTGCCACCGAAATCTTGCGCATCACCGCCCCCAGAACCGGAAGTTTCAGGACCAGCGTGTCAATCACCATGCGACCGGAGGGGGTCCTGTAATACCACCGGAGCCCCACGCCCATCAGAAAGAACAGGACAATGAGCAGGAGCCCAAAGCTGGCAACAAAGTGGCTGAGGGCGATGACGATCCGTGTGGGAAGCGGCAGGGCCACTCCCAGGCCTGCAAACAGGGTGGTAAAGATCGGCACAACCTTCCACAACAGCAAAGTCACGACGCCCCCTGCAATCACCACCACAGCCGCGGGATAGATCATGGCCGACTGCACGGACCGCTTCAGCTTGACCGCCTTCTCGATGTAGGTGGACAGGCGCTGAAGAATGGTGTCCAGAATTCCGCCACTCTCCCCGGACTCCACCATGTTGGTGTAAAGATCGTCAAAGGCCTTGGGATATTGGCGCAAAGCATCGGCCAGCGTGGAGCCGCCCTCCACCGTGCCACGGACGCCAGCCAGCATCCGGGCAAAGGCCTTGTTTTCCTGCTGTGATGAGAGGATTTCAAGACATTGCACCAGAGGAAGCCCCGCGTCGATCATCACCGAAAACTGGCGGGTGAAGACGGCCAATTCTTTGGCCTTCACCTTTTCTCCCCACTTGAACTTGGGAATAGCGATTTCACGCCCTTTCTCGACAATCTTGAGTGGGGTAATCAACTCTCTCCGCAAAATGGCATCCAGGGCCTCACGGGTGGGCGCGGCACGAACTCCTGTGACCGTCTCTCCCGCACGTGACGTTCCTCGAAATTCAAATTGGGACATATCCGGCTGCCTCCGTTCCGAGCCTGGCGTCCAGCTCCTTCCTTTTTCTTACTCCCTATAGCGCCTAGCCATCTGACGCCTGTCATCTCCGCGCAGGAACGGCCGGGGCAGGACCGTATGCCTGCCCGGCCGGCACCCCGCGGTTCATCATGTCCTGCAACTCATCCTTGTTGCTGGACCGGTTCAGGGCGGTCTCCACATCGATCAGTTTTTGCTGATAAAGCGTGTAGAGCGACTGGTTGAACGTCTGCATGCCATAACGTTCCTGCCCGGTCTGCATCGCGGAATAGATCTGGTGAATCTTGTCTTCACGAATCAGATTGCGGATGGCGGCGTTGGGAACCAGAATTTCCATGGCCATCACTCGTCCGTGGCCGTCCCGTCGCGGCAGAAGCGCCTGGCAGAGGATGCCCTCCATCACCATGGAAAGCTGGGCACGAATCTGCGACTGCTGGTGCGCCGGGAAAACGTCAATGATGCGGTTGATGGTGGAAGCAGCGGAATTGGTGTGCAGCGTTCCAAAAGTCAGGTGGCCCGTCTCTGCAATCCGCAGGGCCGCCTCGATGGTTTCCAGGTCGCGCATTTCACCGATGAGCACCACGTCAGGGTCCTCGCGCAGCGCCGAGCGCAACGAATTGGCGAAGGAGTGGGTATCGGAATTCACTTCGCGCTGGTTCACCAGGCACTTCTTGTGAGGGTGGACGAACTCGATGGGGTCTTCGATGGTAATCATGTGCTCGTGGCGGGTGGAATTGATCAGGTCGAGCATCGTCGCCAGTGTGGTGGATTTCCCGCTGCCCGTGGGCCCTGTCACCAGAACCAGCCCGCGCGGTTTCTCGCAAAGCTTGCGCAGAATATTGGGCAGTCCCAACTGCTCGAAGGTTTTGATCTCAAACGGCACCACCCGGAACACCCCGGCAACCGCTCCCCTCTGGTGGAACAGGTTGCCCCGGAAGCGTGCCATGTTCTTGATGCCAAAGGAAAAGTCGAGTTCCAGGTTTTCCTCAAAACGATGCTTCTGCGCGTCCGTCAGGATGCTGTAACAGAGCTGCTTGCTGTCTGCGGGGCCCAGCAACGGCAGGTCCTCACACGGCTTCAGTTCTCCATGAACGCGGATGCGTGGCGGCGAATTCGTCGTGATGTGCAGATCGGAACCTCCGGAATCCACCATCCGGCGGAGCAGGTCACTGAGCGGTGGTATCGACATCAGTCTTCAGCCTCCCTGGCAACTCCATGGTTTGGAGCGTCAATCGATTCTTTCCCGATCACAGCACGGTTTCGCGAATCACCTCTTCCAGCGTGGTCACTCCTTCAGCAACCTTCAACAGGCCGCTTCGCCGCAAGGTAATCATTCCCTGTTCGACCGCTTTCTTTCTGAGTTCCAGCGAGGAAGCCCCCACCAGAATCAACTCTCGCAGTTCGTCGGTGACTTCGAGGACCTCATAAAGCCCCACCCGGCCCTTGTATCCTCTGTTGTTGCACTTCTGGCAGCCCTGGCCGCGATAGACTTTGAGAGACTTGGCCTCTTCAGGAGTAAAGCCGGCGTCCGCCAGAACCTGAAGGCGGCATTTTTCCTCCACCTTGCACTCCGGGCAGATGCGGCGGGTCAGGCGCTGTGCGCAAATCAAATTCACGGAGGTGGCCACCAGGAAAGGCTCAATGCCCATATTCATCAGCCGCGAGATGGTGGACGGGGCGTCGTTGGTATGCAGGGTAGAGAGCACCATATGGCCGGTCAGCGCCGCCTTGATGGCGATTTCCGCCGTTTCAAAATCCCGTATCTCCCCCACCATGATGATATTCGGGTCCTGCCGCAGGAATGACCGCAATGCAGCCGCGAAGTTGAGCCCAATCTGCTCTTTCATCTGGACCTGGTTGATTCCCGGGAGTTGGAATTCCACCGGGTCCTCAGCAGTCATAATGTTGATATCGGGCTTGTTCAGTTGGGCGATGGAAGAATAAAGAGTATTGGTCTTGCCGCTGCCGGTAGGCCCCGTCACCAGAACCATCCCATAAGGCTTGAAGATGGCCCGCTGGAACCTTTCGAGAGGCTCCTTCTCAAACCCCAGACGGGTCATATCCAGGCGCAGGTTCTCCTTGTCGAGCAGCCGCATAACGATCTTTTCGCCATGAAGGGTGGGAAGCACCGAAACACGGAAGTCGAGTTGTTTCTTCCGGTTCTTGTGGACCATCCGGACCATGATGCGGCCGTCCTGAGGCAGCCGTTTTTCTGAGATGTCGAGCTTGGACATGATTTTGATCCGGCTGATCATGGCATCTCGCAGCTTGACGGGAGGCTGCATCACGTTCTGCAAGACGCCGTCAATACGGTAGCGGACACGATATTCTTTTTCATAAGGTTCCAGGTGAATATCACTGGCGCCGCGCTCGAGGGCGTCCGCCAGGATGTAATTCACCAGCCTGATAACCGGCGCTTCCTCGGCTGCCCTTTCCAGCGCGGCCAGGTTCAGGGTGGAGTCGTCCTCCGCCTCCAGTTCCACGCTGCCGGCCTGCCCGTCGTCGATAAAGCTGACCAGATCTTCAATTTCTTTCTTCCGGTCATGCTCCTCGATCGAGCCGTAATTTTTCTTGATAGCTTCCGCAATGGACATCTCAGAAGCCACGACAGGCTCAATGTTAAAGCCGGTCATGAACTTGATATCGTCCATGGCGTAGACGTTGGCGGGGTCTGCCATGGCAAGAGTCAGAGATGATCCCACCCGGCTGAGAGGCACCACCTGGTACTTGAGCGCGGTCTCCATCGGAATCAGCCGGGTCACGCTGGGATCGGCTTCAAAATACTGAAGGTTGATGCACGGAATGCCATATTGCCGCGAAAGGACGGTGGTGATCTGCTCGGAGGACAGGAAACCCAGTTGCGCCACACTGCTACCCAGCCTGCACCCCTGCTTCTTCTGATGTTCCAGGGCCTGCTCAAGCTGGGACTGGTTAATCAGGTTTTCCCGTATGAGGAGTTCGCCTAACTTCCCGGACATCCCGTATCCGCGCAGGCTTTCCGAAACGTCTGCTGCCGGTTGATTTCCCATGGCCACTGGTTAAGTCATCGTCTGGATTGATAAAGATTCAGGCCACCGAGTCCCGTTCAACGTGGGACACCCGTTCTTCATCGGGTTTTGTGCCAGTTCATTCCAGGCGAAAATTCCGCGCTCGCTCTAAAGTCGCACTACTGCCCGGCTTTCCCGGAGGCTATTAACTTTCATCGGAAATCTGCGGCTAAACTTGACTTTCGCAACACGGCCGTATTA
>JAJYJL010000973.1 GCA_021789565.1 Acidobacteriota bacterium | reverse complement strand
GAAGTGACACAAAGGACGGCGAATAATGCCCGGAAGTTGTTCAAAAGATTGGAGGCGCGGGGGAGAATCGAACTCCCGCATAAAGGTTTTGCAGACCTCTCCCTTACCACTTGGGTACCGCGCCGGAAGATTGGAGCGGGAAACGGGATTCGAACCCGCGACTTCGACCTTGGCAAGGTCGCACTCTACCACTGAGTTATTCCCGCTTGAAACCTGAGAACTCAACTTACCAAAAAATTATAGAAAGCGGCAGGGCCTTGTGTCAAGCATACGAACATCGTTTATGCGCTCTTGCCGGATTCTCTCCCCGTATAATCATGTCGTCCCGATCCGCACTTCCCGGCTGAGCGATGAGGAGCAGGCAGCCGCGCCGCGCGGAACCGGGCCCTGCCCTGCAAATTCCGTATCAGAATGCGTGGTGTGGTTTCTCCATAATGCCAGCGCGAAGGTTCAGGCAGGTGATCTCCGGCGGGCAGCCTACGCGCAAGGGGACAAGAACCTTACCAATTCCGCGGCTGACGTAGATCTGCGTGCCGTCCAGCCGGTTCCATCCTGCGATAAACCGCTTGCCCAGCTTGGACCTGGTGTAGAGCCCTCCTACCACGGGCAGCCGCACCTGGCCGCCGTGCGTATGGCCGGAAAGCACAAGATCAATGTGGTGTTCGGCCGCCATGCGGACGCCCACCGGGTTGTGGCACAGCAGAATTTTGGGATCGCGTGCAGGGACGTGCCGCATGCCGGCCCCGATATCGTCGGCGCTCCACCACAGGTCGTCAACACCAACCATCCAGAGCCGGTCGTGCCCTGACTCCAGCGCAAAGTGCGAATTGCGCAACACGCGGATGTGATGAGCTTCCAGCGCGCGCGTCATTTCATCGGCGTCAGCCTGAAAGTCATGATTGCCAAGTACGGCAAAGATTCCCAGCCGGGCCCGCAGCTGCCCCAGCACCTGGGCCACAGGCCAGATGTAGGTGGGGGAAAAAGTCACATAGTCTCCGGTAAGCGCGATCACGTCGGGCCGCAGATGATTGGTCATCTTTACGGCGCGCTCGACGTCTTCGAGCGGGGTATAGAGACTGTGATGGATGTCGGTCAGGTGGACAATGCGCAAACCGTCGTATCCCGCCCCCAGGCGCCGGATGTGGATGTCCATCTCGGTGATTTCGGGGTCTGGCGATACAGGTGGCGGAGAAAGCGGGGGACTGGAGGAGAGGGAAAGCGTAATCAGCCCACGGCGCGTGGCGCGACGCCTCGATACTAAATATGTTCTCATAATGTTTCCCGACGCAATCAATCAATGGCCATAGTGGCCCAAAGTAAATTCAATGGCAGCCCTAGCTGCAACCTACATTTCCGTTCTTTTCCAGGACGTCCGAAAAGACCTCAATCATGCTCTCATGAATCAACCCGTTCGATGCAAAAATCTCGTCGCGGTGGAGTGAAAAAGGACCCCCCGCCAGGTCCGTCACGCGGCCTCCAGCCTCCGTTACCAGCAGCGATCCGGCGGCCTTGTCCCACGGATTCAATTTCAGTTCCCAGAAGCCCTCAAACCGGCCGGCCGCCACAGAACAAAGGTCCAGCGCCGCGGCGCCCGCGCGGCGGATTCCGTGCGAAAGGTGCGTGAGCTTGAAAAAGAATTGCAGGTTCAGGTCGTGATTAAACGCAAAGGGTGGAAAGCCGGTGCCCAACAGGCTCTCTGCAAGATCGTCGGTTTGCGAAACCCGGATGCGCTCATTATTCAGCCAGGCCCCGGCGCCGCGCTCAGCCGCAAAAAGCTCGTCGCGGGTCGGGTCGTAAACGACGCCGGCGATGACTTCATCGCGGTAGGCCAGAGCCAGCGTGACGCAATAAACCGGGAAGCCGTGCGCAAAATTGGTGGTGCCGTCCAGCGGGTCAACGTACCAGCAGTAATCGGAGCCGGTTTGTTTGCCGCCGCCCTCTTCCGCCACAATGGCGTGGTCCGGAAAGTGCCGGCGAATCTTCGCGATGATCATGGCCTCGGAACGCCGGTCGGCGTCCGTCACAATGTCGGATTTCCGTTTGTATGAGATTTCGCGCGGCTGCCTGGAAAGCTCGGCAAGCAAATTCCCGGCTTCGCTGGCAATTTCGACTGCGACATCCAGATAATTTCCCATATGATTCAAAAACCTTCTATTGGGTCTGTTCCTTTCGTTTTCTAAACTGTTGTCTGGCCCGGACGCCGCTAACGCGGGGCTCCAGTCAGAACCCGCTTTTGGCCTTCGCCTTCAACCCAGACCTCGCCGTCTTCAAAGTACTCTTTTTTCCACACCGGTACCACCTGTTTCAGGCGGTCAATCAGGTACTGGCAGGCCTCAAACGCGGGCCGGCGGTGAGCCGCGGTGACAACAATGGCAACGCTGGTTTCTCCGATTTCCAGCCTTCCTGTGCGATGAATGATGCCGACGGAGTTGATGGCAAATTTCTCTTTGGCTTCGGCCCCTATTTCTTCCATTTTGCGGACAGCCATGGTTCCGTATGCCTCATACTCAAGGTAAAGGGTCTTCCGGCCGTTTGAGTGGTTGCGGACGACCCCCTCAAACGTGACCACCGCTCCGTCCTCGGGAGCCTGAAGTGCTTTCGCGAGGTCAGATGCCAGGATCTTTTCGTTGGTGATTCGGTAGTGATCATCTTCCGTTCCGCCGCTGACTGGCGGCATAAAAGCTACCTCATCGCCTTCGTGCAAAACGGCTAAGGGGTCTGCAATCTGCTGGTTAACCGCAAAAAGAAGAGAGCCGGCTAATTCGCCAAGGCGAGGGAATCGGTCTTCGTAAAAGCGCCGCAGGCCCTGGAGGTTTTCACCCTCCCCAATTTCAACCTGCTCTTCACGAAGCCCCGTCAGATCGTGCGTGAATCCAAAAAATAGGACCTTAATTCTCATCGGACTCCGGGCATATTCTATTAGTATACACCCGGCAGGAAGTTGTGAGGGTGCCCGCCGCATGAAAACTAAGGTTGAGGGGCTTTGTGGGCTAGGCTGTTACGCTATTTCCGGGCAAGCACGTGGCGCAGCGCTGTTTCAAAATTGTCAAACTGGAAGCTAAACCCGGTATCGAGAAGTCGCCGGGGCTCGACGCGCTGGCTTGAGAGAAGCAGCGCATCGGCCATTTCGCCCAGAAGAAGCTGGAGGGCGAACGCGGGCACGGAGCAAAATGTTGGCCGCCGCAGAACTCTTCCCAGCGCTTTGGTCATCTCCATATTTCGCACTGGATTGGGCGACACGGCGTTGACCGGCCCGGAGAGGTATTCAGTGGCGAGGGCGTGAGTCATAGCGCGTGTGAGGTCGTCAATCGTAATCCAGCTGACGAATTGGCGGCCGCTGCCGAGCTTGCCGCCTGCTCCTGCCTTGAATGCCGGAAGCATGGCCGGCAAGGCCCCGCCTTTCGAGCTGAGCACCATACCGATACGAAGGTTCACCACCCTGATGCCTTTTTGCCGGGCAGGTTCGGCCGCCTCCTCCCACTCCTGGCAGACTTCTGCCAGGAAGCCGGTTCCCGGCGGGCTTGCTTCCGTGAGAATTTCGTCACCGCGTGAGCCGTAGAATCCTACCGCCGAAGCAGAAATCAGCACACGAGGAGGCGCCGAAAGCTGAGCCAGA
>JAJYJL010000972.1 GCA_021789565.1 Acidobacteriota bacterium | reverse complement strand
CGCCTATCCTGCTGGCGCTTTATTTTGCCACGGCCGAAAAGCAAGGCGCAGACCTAAATCGCCTGTCAGGGACGGTACAGAACGACATTCTGAAGGAATACATAGCGCGAGGGACGTACATCTTTCCACCCCGAGCGGCGATGCGCCTGGTGACGGACATTTTCGCCTTTTGCCGTGACTATGCCCCTGAATGGAACACTATCTCCGTGAGCGGGTATCACATTCGCGAGGCCGGGGCCACCGCGGTGCAGGAGATCGCCTTTACGCTTGCAAACGGGATTGCATACCTGGGGGCAGCGATTGATCGGGGCCTTAATATAGATGAAGTTGCGCCGCGGGTCTCTTTCTTCCTTAACGCCCACAACAATTTCCTGGAGGAAATCGCCAAATTCCGCGCAGCCCGTCGGATGTGGGCGCGCATCTTGCGCGAACGATTCAAGGCGCAGGACCCGCGCTCGTGGATGTTCCGATTCCATACGCAAACCGCCGGCTCAACCCTTACGGCCCAACAGCCAGACACGAATATCGTGAGAGTGGCCTTGCAGGCCCTTGCGGCGGTGCTGGGTGGCACCCAGTCTCTCCATTCAAATTCGCGTGATGAGGCGCTGGCCCTTCCTACTGAGGAATCGGCCCTGCTGGCGCTACGAACCCAGCAAATCATCGCTTACGAAAGCGGTGTCGCAAACACCGTGGACCCTGTTGCCGGTTCTTACACCATCGAAAAGCTGACGAACGAGGTAGAGCAGGCCGCAGAAGAATATCTTCAAAAGATCGATTCGATGGGCGGAATGCTGACCGCAATTGAGAGAGGTTTCGTCCAGCGAGAAATCCAGCAGGCCGCATACGAATACCAGATCAGAATCGAAAACGGGACGCAGGTAATTGTCGGCGTGAACCGTTATCAGGAAGACTCCGGGCAGGAGGTCCCAATCCTGCGAATTGACCCTGAAATCGAACGGCGACAAGTGGAACGTTTGCAAAAATTGCTCGAACGCCGTGAGCGTTCCAGGGTTGAATCCGCTTTGCATGAGATTGAGTCCACTGCAAGAAGCGAGAGGAACCTGATGCCGGCCATTTTTGAAGCGGTTAAGGCCTACTCAACTGTGGGAGAAATCTCAAACGTGCTAGGGAGCGTTTTCGGCCAATACAAGGAGGCGGTGGTTATCTGATGCCCAGTTTAACCTTTCTTGGAGCAACGCAGACTGTGACCGGATCGAAATACTTGCTGGAAGCCGGGGGAGATCGGCTGATGATCGACTGCGGGCTTTTCCAGGGCCATAAGGAACTCCGGTTGCTCAACTGGAACCCCTTGCCTGTCGACCCTTCCAGCATTCACTGGGTGGTTCTGACGCACGCGCATCTGGACCACACAGGTTACATTCCACGACTCGTGAGGGAGGGTTTCCACGGCCAGATTCTGGCATCTGCGGCAACCGTGGACCTGGCTCGCCTGGTTCTTCCGGATTCCGGTCACCTGCAGGAAGAAGATGCCCTGTATGCAAACAAGAAAGGATTCAGCAAGCACAAGCCTGCGCTGCCTCTCTACACGCACGACGAAGCTGTTAAGTCTCTGGAACTGTTCCGCGTTGCTGATGGATCGGAGCCGTTGGAGATATCTCCCCACTTCAAGCTGAAATTCTTTCGGGCCGGACATATCCTGGGAGCACGCATGGTGGAAGTGACAGCTACCGAGGGAGGGAAGGCAGTCAGGGTCCTCTTTTCCGGCGATATCGGCCGATTTCCGCAGTTGATCATCCGGGAGCCTTCTATCCCGGATGCGGCTGATTATTTGGTGTGCGAATCCACTTATGGAGACCGGCTGCATCCGACGGATGACTACCAGGCACGCCTTGCCCAAATTGTAGAAAGCACAGCAGCGCGGGGTGGTTCCGTCATCATTCCATCCTTTGCGATCGGTCGGACGCAGGAACTGCTCTATCTATTCCGCATACTGATCGGCCAGAACCAGATGCATGACCTGCCGATCCACGTGGACAGTCCCATGGCTATTGACGCAACAGATCTCTATCGCAAACACCGCGAGGACCACAACCTGCAAACCGATGAGTATGAAGCTGGCGGGCACAGACTGTTTGCCCAGCCGAACGTGCACTTTGACCGCTCGGTGGAAGAGTCGAAGGCCCTGAATGAGTGCCATTATCCCACCATTATCATTTCGGCAAGCGGTATGGCAACCGGCGGGCGCGTTCTTCATCACTTGGCACGGTGCCTCCCAGATCACAGGAACACTGTCCTTTTTGTGGGTTTTCAGGCCCCTGGTACGCGCGGGCAGGCAATCCAGTCTGGTGCAGGGGCAGTAAAAATTCACGGACAGCAGATTCCTGTTCAGGCGCATGTCGAAACCATCGAAAACCTAAGCGGCCACGCGGACTACCGGGAAATCATTGGTTGGCTTGAAAAGTTTCCTTCGCCTCCAAATAAGACATTCATAACTCATGGCGAACTCCATGCAGCTCAGTCGCTTGGGGCTAAAATTACGGAGGGGATCGGGTGGAAAACGGAAGTGCCGCAATACCTCGAAACCGTATCGCTCGGGTGAGAAAAATGGATCTGCTGCGGTACGCGTATTGGGTCTCCTGGTTCAACAAATAAATGTTTGCTCTGTAGATAGGGGTCGGATATAATCGGCCCTGTGACGGATAGGAATCTTACATGCTTATGTAAGCCTGTCCAGAAACTGTCCATTAGTACAGTTGTGTTTAAGGGAGGACAGGCTTACATTCTTAGTGCGATTAGTGATATTGATAGAGTATTAACTCATCGCTAAAGCGCCAGCCGGGAGGGGGAAGGCATGGTCGCCAATGAAATCAAATCTCTTGAGGCCGGACTACGCCCGGCTGAGCTGTCCTCATTTCGGTCCTTGCCTTTCTCCCATCGTCCCTAAACGATCTACTCTTATTTCAACCAGTCAACTGACCGCAGCGGATTTACTGGAGGGAAAATGAACACGCCACTGTCTCTCGTGCAGGAACTCAGGGGAATTCGAGGAGGGCAAAAGCACAATCAAGCTGATCTGGAATCCCTTCTTGCAGAAATTCGCGAAGCCCGGCGCGAGTGGCAGGAACAGGTGGAACAGGCGCAAGGCATGCTGCATGAGTTGCTGGGCGCCGTGGCGGAACTCTCCGGCGTGGATCTCCCCGGGATTGCTAAAGGATCGGCCCGGGAAGGGGATAGCTCGCTCCGCTTAGGATTCAAGACGCTGAAGGACCGTATTAAGAATGAACTGGAAGGTTATGCCTCGACTTCTGCTGCTGAAGTAGCAAAGCAGGTACACGGCAAGAGCCAACTCGTGCTCGATCCGCTTGAGAAGGAAATGAGTGCCCGGATGGATAATCTTGCCAACGAGTTCCGCAGCAAGCTTCAGTCAAGGCTGGACGCGGAACAGAATGAGGTGGCAAACCAAGTCAAACTCCGGACTGAACAGATGCTGCAATCTAAGATGAATGATTTTGCCGAGTGGATCAAGCTGATGACAGAAGGCATTGTGTCATCGGTCCCGGCAGAAGTTCAGAAGTCGTTGGAGCCACACGTCGAGCAGGTTAAAGACAGGCTGAAGTCTACTTTCCAGCAGCACCTCAATATGGTAGCGGCAGAGTCCGAGCGCTCCG
>JAJYJL010000971.1 GCA_021789565.1 Acidobacteriota bacterium | reverse complement strand
GTTGTTGCCGCAATCTGAAGATCGCATCATTGAGTGATATCTGTTTCACTATCGGATCCATCCCGGGTCGCCGCCTTGGCGGCGAAGCTCCACCTGCAACTCATCCATCGCTTCTTGATCGTCGTTGATAGCTTTCTCCGCTGCTGCGATTTTGGACCGCAGCTTGTCCAGGTCTGTCTGGAAAGCCGGCGTGCTTTCCTGTTCCAGAGTCTTTTGAGGGTTGGGATAGTACTGCGTCTTTGCGAGCCCCAATTGCTGCTGCAAGACAGCCAGTTGGCGCCTGTGAAGTTCCATCTGTGAGCGGAGCTTGTTAGCCTTTGAACGAAAATACTTTTCGCCGTGTTCCTTGGATGCACTAGTCGCCGATGGACTTTCTGCTGTGGATGCCTCCTTTTTCTTGGTACCTTGTGTTGCCGTAAGAGTTCCGATTCCTGTTGAATTCCGGGGGGGCAGGTTGTCATTGGTATATACGGTAACGGGTCCATGTTTCTGCTTTTGGCGCTCGGCCCTCAACTGGCGGGCCACTTCTCCCAGTGAGGGCGTATTGCCGAATTCCTGCGCATGGACCGGCGTGCGTGTTTGAGCCAGCAGCGCCATCAGAAAACCACAGGCCAGGTATTTCCGGGCATTTCTCATCGAGCTTTCTTCCCCCCGGTGGTGGCGGCTCCTCACGGGTAGAGCCGCCATCATGAGCATCTCTCATGATTTGTCGGCAGGGTCCCGGTTGGAGGCCATTAGAATTGTCTAACGAACGTGGTCACCGGCACGTGAGCGGTGAAGATGTTCCGCATTGCTCTTGTTCAGCCGACTATCATAGCGGAAAGTGCGCACCGCCATTTTTTGATATTCTAAGCTGTTAAGTTATTTCAAAGTGAAATGGCAGGCAAGAACCATCGTCTTGCATAGGAGGGTTTGCAATGAAGCTTCTGAATCTTGAGTTCACGCGCATCGCGCATGACGCTTTCCGGGTTGCAGGCTCGAAAGTGATTTATACCGACCCGTTCAAGGTGTCGAAAGAAGACCGGGCAGACATCGTGCTTTTAAGCCACGATCACTTTGACCACCTCAGTCTGGATGACCTCAACAAAGTCTGCACGCCTGAAACAACAATCGTCGCCAGCCCGTCGTGCAAAGGGGGGTTGAAGGACGTGAAGGTGAAAGAAAAGCATTTCATTGAACGGGGGATGAAACAGAACGTTGGCGACGTGGCGATTGAGGCGGTTCCAGCTTACAACGTCAACAAGTTTCGCGAGCCCGGAAAGCCCTTTCATCCCAAAGAACTGAAGGGAGTGGGTTTTGTCTTCGAAATGGACGGGACGCGGGTCTATTATGCCGGCGACACGGACTTCATCCCGGAAATGAAATCCGTTCAGTGCGATATCGCGCTGCTGCCGGTGTCGGGCACCTATGTGATGACGGCCGAGGAAGCGGCCAAGGCTGCCCAGACCATTAACCCCAAAATTGCCGTTCCCATGCATTATGCGGCCATCGTGGGGACCGATGACGACGCAAAGAAGTTTAAGGCGCTCGTGACGAGCTGCGAAGTCCAAATCGTCTGAATCCCACTTGCAGCGGACTGCTTTTCACACCTGGGTCCGGCCGGTTAAGGCCTTTCCAGTTCTATTTATTGCGGCAATTCGGCTTAAAAGTGGCCTGCTCGCAAGTCCGTCATAAGTGGACAATATCGGGTAAGATAGATACGGGATAGGTTCCTGTCAATTCCAATGGTCGTAACCGAGATTTTTAAATCAATCCAGGGTGAATCCAGTTTTGCGGGTCTCCCTTGTGTTTTTGTTCGTCTCACCGGATGCAATCTTCGCTGCCATTGGTGTGATACCGCCTATGCGTTCCACGGAGGACAGAAGATGACTCCGGAAGAGGTTTTGGATCGCGTGCGGTCAATGGGTGGAAAGATGGTGGAACTGACCGGAGGCGAGCCGCTGCTTCAGAAGGAGACAGCACTACTTGCTGACAGTCTGCTCGCCGAAGGCTATCGCGTCCTGATTGAAACCAGTGGCGAGCGTTTTATCGGTGATCTTCCCCGGCCCGTGGTGAAAATCATGGACGTGAAATGCCCCGGAAGCGGTGAAAGCGGAGGGTTCAACCTGGCAAATCTCAACCTGCTGGAACGGAAAGATCAGGTCAAGTTTGTTGTGCTTGATGAAAGGGATTATCTCTACGCGCGTGATTTCATGGTCACACATCAACTGTCCGGGCGTGTGGATGAGATTATCTTCGCGCCGGTCTTCGGCCAGTTGCCGCCTCGCCAGCTTGCCGAATGGATATTGCGGGATAACCTGGAAGTACGGGTGGGGCTGCAAATCCATAAATTTATCTGGGACCCCGAGACGCGGGGGGTCTAAGATAGAGGGTCGGCCGCCGAGCGGGATGTCCGCCTGATTGGCAAGGAGTAGGAGTGTTGGAGAATGGTGCCCGAACGTCTACCGATCAACCACTGGCGGTGGTTCTGGCCAGTGGCGGCCTGGACAGTTGTGTGACGGCTGCGATCGCCCGTGTGGACTATCGGCTGGCCCTGCTGCACGTTGCCTACGGCCAGCGGACCGAGGACAGGGAACTGCAGGCTTTCAACGCGCTGGCGGATTTCTATCAGGCTGAACAGCGCAGGGTGTGCCGGCTAAGTCATCTACGGCAAATCGGAGGCTCAAGCCTTACCGATCCGAATATCCCTGTTGAAGCTGCGGACCTTGACCGCAAGGAGATTCCCGCGAGTTATGTGCCGTTTCGGAACGCTCATTTTCTTTCTGTCGCTGTTTCGTGGGGTGAAGTGATCGGCGCCCGCAAGATCTTTATCGGCGCCGTGGCGGAAGACAGCTCAGGTTATCCGGATTGCCGGCCCGAGTACTACGAGGCCTTTAACAGCGTGATTGCCGTCGGGACGAAGCCGGAAACTGAGATCGAAATCTTGACTCCGGTCATCCACATGCGCAAGAGTGAGATTGTCCGTAAAGGATCGGAACTTGCGGCTCCGCTTGATCTCACGTGGTCGTGTTACCAGAGGGAAGATGTAGCCTGTGGAGTCTGTGACAGTTGCGCCCTTCGCCTGCGGGCCTTCCAGCAAGCAGGGTTGGAGGACCCCATTGCCTACGCTGTCCGTCCGCAGTACGCTCCGCAAGCGTCCAGCGTGGGTTGAGGTTTTCCGGCGCCTCAGCGGCAAGGTTGGGGTTGAGCGCCGAAAAGGTTAAAGCTAGAATAAACTTTGGGTAGTATGGATTGAGGAGGTCCGAATGAAGTTCATGTCAGCGCGAAAGATTCTGTGGACACTTTTTGCTTTCGCAGCGTTAGGGATGGCGATACCTGGGTATGGCCAAACCGGCGGCGTGATTGGGAAAGCCATCCTGGAGGATGGCAAGCCGTGCGCGAAGTGCATAATTCTCATTGAACGAATAGGAATGAAATCGATGTATAAGACCAAGACCGGCAAGAAGGGAGATTTTGTGCACATTGGCTTGCCTCTTGGGGATTATAAGGTTACCTTGCAGAGTCCCACCGGGCAGACCCTGTATTCTACCCAGGCGCGTACCGCCTTTGGTGAACCCACCCCGGTGGATTTTAATCTTCAGAAGCAGATGGCGCAGCAACAGCACCAGGAGCAGCAGCAACAGCAGCAGG
>JAJYJL010000970.1 GCA_021789565.1 Acidobacteriota bacterium | reverse complement strand
GATCATGGTTTTCAAGGGCGATATTCAGAGAGACAGCAGCCTGCAACCCACCCTGACTCCCCCCGCTGAAAGCATTGTTCCGGTTGGATTGTCGGGTGTTCAGACAAATCTTGTCCGTACTGTGCGCAATATGGAAGAAGACTACAAGGCCCGCGAAGCGTCTCTCGACCCATCTGCAAAACAGATTTACCAGGCTGGACTAAATTCGCTCGATAGCTCGATTCAGGAGTGCCTTGATTCGCTCCAGAAGCAACCGCACAATATGCTTGTGCGCGAGTACCTGATGCAAGCTTATGCCCAGAAGGCGGAAGTTCTGGCTTCGGCATTGGAGTATGGCGGTCGGTGATCAAGGGGGAGGGAAGTTAATACCGTGCTGAGATTGAGAAGTGGCCGCATGAGCAGTGGAGTTCGCGCCGTCGGGGTGATGTTGTTGATCCCTGCCGGATTGCTGATGGCACAGGGTAACGGGCATACCGAAAAAGACATTGCGACGACTGCCAACCCGCGAGTGAGCATCTCGAACCTCGCCGGGAAGGTTGTTGTGAAGGGCTGGGACCGCTTACAGGTTCACGTGGTTTACACGATGACGTCACCCCGTGTCGCGGTGGACACTGAACAGATTCCGGCACGGGGACTTGCAGACAAGATCCACTTCAGGACTTATCTTGTTGATCGCTCCGGAGCGAGTTCGACTCCGGTCGTGGATTACCTCGTTCAAGTTCCGACGGGAGCCAGCCTGGAAATTCATGACCCACAGGGGAGCGTAGAGATCACTTCGGTTAAGGGCGACACATCGGTTGATTCCCTGGGCGGGAACATATCGGTAGCTGATTCTGGCGGACATTTGGCGATACGCTCGGTGGGCGGGAATATCGGAGTCATTCGTCCCTCAGGCCGCGTTGAAGCGTATTCGATCAACGGCAACTTGCACTTTGTGAACCCCGCAAGTGCCCGGTTGCGAGGAACTACGACATCCGGCGCCATTGTTTATGAAGGTGACTTTGAGTCGGGTGGCGACTACGTTCTTTCGGATTACAGCGGCGACATTACTGTTGTCTGTCCCTCTAGTGCGTCTTTCGAACTTGATGCCAAGACCGTCCGCGGAAAACTTGACAACCAGTTTCCGCTCGTCCCTCGGGGCCCCTCTCGATCGTTCCTTCCCCCCGGAAACAGCATCTTTGGGACCCAAGGCAGTGGGCAAGCTACGTTGGAAGTGACCTCTTTTAGCGGCACCATCCATATTCGCCAGCAATAGCCGGGGCGCCCCACGTCCCGAGTCTCATCGGGCGCTTGCTTAAGGGGCAAGCAGATGACTAAATTTTCCCGTTACCTTCCGCTATCGGATGCCAATCTTCGGCTTGTTTCGGATCTCGTTTCGGCAACCCAATGTTGCGGGATGACTGGACCCCCTCCTATAATCTAATTGCACTGCGGAACCTCAACCAAGTGGAATGAATAATTACAGGCAAAAACTGATTTATCTGGTCGGATTTATGGGTGCAGGCAAGTCCTCTGTCGGCACAGTCTTGGCGAAACAAATGGGATGGCCATTTATCGACCTGGACACGATTATCGAAGCCGGGCAAGGGACGACAATCCGCCAGATTTTCGAGCGGGGCAGTGAACTTTTCTTCCGACAGATTGAGCACGCAGCTTTGGTGGAGGTTACGAAGAAAGTGCCTGCCGTCATCGCGCTTGGCGGCGGGACCTTTGTGCAGAAGGCAAATTTTGATCTGATCCAGCAAACTCGCGGTGCGACCATCTGGCTGGATTGTCCGATCGAGGACCTCTGGCAACGGTGCTCTATGATGGATAATCGTCCTTTGTTTCGAGACCGGGAAAGCTTTTCGATGCTTTACGAGCAGCGCACACCATATTACCGACAGGCAGAATTCAGAATTCCCACTGGAGGACGGTCACCAGAAAATATTGCGAAGGAGATTCTTCGCCTGGGGCTGTTCTGAGAAATTGAGGGTTTGCAGTCTGCTTTAGCTGACAGTTGTATGGTTGCCTCGGGCCTCTCTCTGAGGTTCAAGACACGCCGCCTTGTACCCAATTCCTAGAATCATAGCGAAAATCATGGCATTGGCCGGAATCTGCAAGTTGAAGTCCGTCATGCTATGTACAAGTAGCCCCAGTGTACTCCCGATACAACCCAACAGGATGGCGCTCCGATAGCGCCGATGGTCTTTGAGGAATGAGATGACCATGCGGACCAGGAGATAAAAAATGGGAAGGAAAAGGACGCTGAAACCAATAAGACCGGTCTCGCAGGCGAACTCCAGATAGTCATTGTGGGCATGATCGACATGCAAATTGACGAGTTGAGTCTGAAAAGGTCGGTAGGCTTCTTCGAAAGTCCCCAGACCTGTACCAAGGACAGGATTCTTCTTAACCACTTGCAGCGCATCTGTCCAGATCATGGTTCGGCGTGACGCGCTCAAATACTCTGACCTTTTCATATCCGCGAATCGATGTAACACTGTTCCAATTCCGATCCAGAGACTGAAACCCACTGCCAGGGTGGCGATGCCCGCGATAACTAGTCCCCAACTCCTGCGGCGCACCTTAAGAAGTGTCAGGGCGGATAGAACAATCAAGGCGAAGGATACGGAGAGGATGCCGCCCCGGGAAACTGATAAGATAACGCTGACAACCATCATCACAGCTAGGAAGAGATAAAAAACGGTCCGGAATCCAATGGAACCCTCGCTGCCGGACGATGACCTCGCCGTATTGGGTAGATGCCGCGGGCCTGACCACAGTTCGTAGGTGTAAAACGCGGATGCAAAGGCAAAAGGAAACGTAAGTTCGATTAATCCTGCAAAATGATTGCGGTTGATATAAGTGCCGAGTGCGACCCATAGGTCGTAAGGGTCCGTAACACCAAAAATATTATTCCAGCTCAGGAGATGCTGGATAATTCCGTACCCTGCTTCAAAGCAGCCCAGAGAGATCAAGGCTAGAACGAGGAAGCTTTTTCTTCTTCCAGAGTCAAACAGTTGGATAGCGAGAACAAACACGCCCAGATAGGCAAGGACTTTAAAGAAACCCAATAGGGTTGCTACAGGATAAATGCTGAGGGTTCCCCAGGAACTCCCTTGGTTTGCTGCCAGCCATGTAGCAGCCAGACGATTTGCCGGCGATATTTTTGAAAGTAGAGAAAGCGGAAGTGGGATGATCTGTAACCCGATCCAAAACACGAAAACAAGCGGCCAGGCAGGCACGGAAAGATTAATCTGACCATGACGTTTCTGGTCCCAAAGGAACAGGATCACGGTGAGAAAAATGAAAATTTCAGCCAATGAATATCCGATGGGCTGAACCCCACCAAAGGCGAGTGAGCTGCCTACTGGGATGAGAGCCAAAATAATTTCAAACTTTCTTGTCATCAGAGCATTCCGTACCAGCAAACCTTTCTCATCGGTGGATCAATGTTGTCCATTTCCATTACGGCCTTCTCTCCACAAGCCCTGACCGACGCACGCGTTTCTATTCACTCCAAATTGTCATGAATGCTGAGATTAACGCGACACTAAATACAAATTCTACCGGCGTTGGCCTGAACGGCCCCTCGAGACCTAATGAGAAATCGTACGCCTTCATGCACAGATTGGCAATCCGCGTTCGC
>JAJYJL010000027.1 GCA_021789565.1 Acidobacteriota bacterium | reverse complement strand
CAGGCGCACCGTGTGGGGACCGGCAAACGAAGCCTCGGCATTGATCAGTTCCACCCGGTTCCGCTGCAACTGATAGCGGGAGACGTCAATTTCATGCTCAATCACGTGCTGCGTGCGAAAGAGCAGGTCTTCCTTGGTGATGTTCTGCTTCACCGTGTAGGATTCGCCGTAGAGATCATGCTCCCGGTAGCCAGAAAGGTAGAGGACGGCCTCCCGCAGGGTTTTGCTGGGAATGGTGCCGAGGTTGATGCAAACGCCGCCCACAACCCTTTTGCGTTCCGCGATGGCAACTTTCTTGCCCAGCTTCGCCGCCTGGATCGCCGCGTGGTGCCCCGCCGGCCCCGAGCCAATCACCAGCATGTCGTATTCGTAGTTCGGCACTTCTCTCCTTTGGTTCTCGGTAAGTGTAGCGCCGGGCTTCAGCCCGGCAGTTAAGCCCAAATTCTAACATTTCGCATGAGCTCTTGTTAAATTCACCCCTTTTTAGAGTGCACTGGTGAAAAACATCCGACGGCAGAGGCAAAAACTGTTGGCTAGGGCGCGCTCTTCTACACTGTTGGTCCGCCGGCCCCGGAAGGGTTTTCAACATGCAGGTGGAGGGGGCCGATACCAGAAGGGACGATGATTGGGGCCCAAGCAGAGCAGTGATATACTTTCCACCGCCGGAGTTCGTAGCGCGGACAGCCGCATTGGCATTCAGCGGCGCCTATTTTGATTGGTTCGAAGGAACCGCGCAAGTGGCTCGCTCGGCGCGGACGTTGTATCCTTGTGCAGGAAAGCTCGTTGGTCGAAAGTCGTTCATTTGGTGCCGCAAAATTGAGGGAAGCAATCAACCACATATACTAAGTCTCGGAGATTTTCTATGAGTCAGCTTGCTGTTAGCGATATCACCGTACCCGCCCTGTTGGATCGCCTGAAAAAAAGAGAGTGGTTGGTCCCCGAGTTTCAGCGTGAGTTTGTATGGTCAAGCGCCGACGTTATTGAGTTGGTTCTTTCGATACTGGAGTCTCGACCTATAGGAATGGCGACATTGTGGGAGCAAGGCAGCGAGCCTGCGATACCCGCGGAACCCATCTGGATCGCGGATGGCGGAGACAGAACGTACTTCTCAACCCTAGAGAGAAATCCGAACAGCACCGCAGTGGGGTTGTCCCCTGGGCTGAGACAAACAGTTAAGACACTGTTAATGACTATGTGTCCTGCGTGGTGATTCCAATAAACGGGAAACAGGTTGCGCGAGTAGAAGTATCTCCACGGAGGAAACTTGCGTTTCTGGACGTCAAAGGCTCTTACCACCTTTTTCGCCGGCAGGGCAACAGAACAATTGAGGTCCCCATAGACCTAGTTGAGGAATTCATCGAGTTGCGGAGGGAGTAACTCTTATAGGCGGGTGCGGCTCCGATCGATCGGGACGATCAGCGAAGCTGAGTGGGGTAAGAACGGCCGGATGTTACAACCGCCTCGATGCTACGACGAAAACGATCTTCAATTTTTGACCATCAGCATCCCGCAAGAACCGCGACGTGGCGCCAGCGTCCCGCTGGCCTGCCGCCGGGACGGCGGCGCTACGCTCAACAAGAGCGGCAAAGTGCGCAGGGCGGGACGGGGGGAGCAAGCGAGGAAGTAGGAAGTAGGGGAAAGAGGCCCCCTCACCGGGTCCCACACCCTACCCGTCATTCCGAGGAGCCAAAGGGCGACGAGGAATCTGCTTCTGGTTTCTTTAAGGAATGAGCCTAGAGTCAAAAGCAGATTCTTCGGCCAAAAACCGGCCTCAGAATGACAGACGTGGTGGCGGGGCTCCGCAGGATGACGAACGTGGCGACACCGTAGCTCCCGTCATTCCGAGGAGCCAGAGGCGACGAGGAATCTGCTGTTCCAGGCCAAAAAGGAGAAGCAGATTCTTCGGCCAAAAGCCGGCCTCAGAATGACAGACGTGGTGGCGGGGCTCGTCAGGATGACGAATGTGGCGACACAGTCGCGCCTGTCATTCCGAGCGGAGCAAGGAATCTGCTTCTGGTTTGTCTGAAGAATGAGCACGGACTTAACAGCAGATTCTTCGGCCGCAAACCGGCCTCAGAATGACGGACGTGGTGGCGGGGCCCGTCAGGATGACGAATGTGGCGACACAGTCGCGCCTGTCATTCCGAGGAGCCGAGAGGCGACGCGGAATCTGCTTCTGGTTTGTTCAAAGAATGAGCACGGACTTAACAGCAGATTCTTCGGCCACAGATCGGCCTCAGAATGACGGACGTGGCGGCGGGGCCCGTCAGGATGACGAATGTGGCGACACAGTCGCGCCCGTCATTCCGAGCGCGGCGAGGAATCTGCGGTCCCGGCCAAAAAGAGAAGCAGATTCTTCGGCCAGAAACCGGCCTCAGAATGACGGACGTGGTGGCAAAAGCTGGACAAAAAGCAGATGCTTCTCCCGCCCTGCGGGGTCAGAATAATGTGAGTACCCGTGCGGAAGTCCGTTGTGTGATAATTTCTCCGCTTGAAAACCGCATACGTCTACATCATGGCGAGCCGCTCGCGCACGCTCTATACGGGTGTCACGACTGACCTTGAGGGCCGCGTTGCAGAGCACCAACGCCACCTCACTCCTGGTTTTACCAGCTGCTATCGTGTTGAACGGCTCGTCTATTTTGAAACCTGGGGACGCGTGCGCGAGGCCATTAACAGGGAAAAGGAGATCAAGGGTTGGCGGCGATCAAAGAAGATCGCTCTGATCGAGTCAATGAACGCAGCGTGGGCTGACTTAAGCGAGGGCTGGTTTGGGAAAGCAGATCCTTCGTCGTCCCGCTGAGCCGCCGCGGGCCTCCTCAGGATGACGGACATGGCGGCGGAGGTCGCGCCCGTCATTCCGAGCGCAGCGAGGAATCTGCTGTTCCGGCCAAAAAGAGAAGCAGATTCTTCGGCCAAAAACCGGCCTCAGAATGACGGGCATGGTGCCAAACGGCGGGAGTGCGGAGCGCTCCCCTACGTCCTATCCGCGCGGGGGCAATTCAATCCCCAGGCTTTTCCAGAGGCTGTCGACTTTCTTTTTGGTCTCATCATCCATGACGATTTCGTCGGGCCAGGGGCGCGCGAATCCCTCGCTGGGCCACTTTTTGGTGGCGTCGACGCCCATCTTTGAGCCGAAATTCGGCAGCCGCGAAGCGTGCTCAAGCTGGTCCACCGGCCCCAGCACAAACTGGATGTCGCGCTCCGGATCGATGTGGTTCAAAGCTTTCCACGCCACCTCATTCAGGTTGTGAACGTCAACGTCGTCATCCACCACCACAATGCACTTCGAGAACATGGCGCCCGGCAATCCCCAGATGGCGTTCATCACCTTGCGCGCGTGGCCCGGATAGCTTTTGCGGATGGAGACGATGATCAGATTGTGAAACACGCCCTGGGGCGGCATGTGCATATCCACCACTTCCGGCATCTGCTGGCGCATCAGCGGCAGGAAGATGCGTTCGACGGCGAAGCCCATCCAATAGTCCTCCATGGGCGGCGGGCCGACGATGGTGGAAACATAAATCGGGTTCTTGCGGCGCGTGATGCAGGTGAGATGAAAGGCCGGGAAATTGTCCGCGAGCGAGTAGTATCCGGTGTGGTCGCCAAACGGCCCTTCCACGCGGATATCATCGAGATCGACAAAACCTTCCAGCACAATTTCCGCGTTGGCGGGAACGTCCAGCTCCACCGTTTCACAGCGCACCAGTTCCACCGGCTTCTGCCGCAGGAAACCCGCAAACAGGAACTCGTCCAAATCTTCCGGCAGCGGCAGGATGCCCGCCAGCATGGTCACCGGGTCGGCGCCGATGGCTACGGCCACGTCCATGCGGCGGCCTTTGCCCTGGCGGTCCAGCCAGCGAAAATGTTCCGCTCCGGTCTTGTGGATCTGCCAGTGCATGCCGGTGGTCCGCTCGTCAAAAACCTGCATGCGGTAGCAGCCCACGTTGCGCCGGCCGTTTTTGGGGCTGCGCGTCACCACCATCGGCCAGGTGATGAAGCGTCCGCCATCCTGCGGCCAGCACTGCATAATGGGCAGATCGGCAAGGGACATGCCTTCGCGTTGAACGACTTCCTTGACCGGGCCGCTCTTCACGGTTTTCGGGAAGAACGAGCCGAACTCGGCCAGCTTTGGCAGCATGCGGACCTTGTCCAACAGTCCCTCCGGCGGCTTCATTGCCAGGAGGTCTTCAATGCGCTTCGCCACGTCATCGAGCGCCGAGACTTCCAGCGCCAGTTCCATCCGCCTCCTGGTGCCCAGCGTGTTGATCAGCAGCGGAACGGAAAAGTTCCTGCCGTCTTTTGCCGAGCGCGACTTTTCAAAAAGCAATGCCGGACCGGAAGCCTTGGAAACGCGGTCGGTGATCTCGGTGATTTCGAGGTCTACGTCAACCTCGACGCCAATCCGCTTCAGCTCCTTTTCCCGTTCCAGCCGGGTGATGAATTCTCGAAGGTCGTTGTAAGCCACGGTTGTCCTTGTGCAAAAAAAGTTGTAGCGGCGGATTTAGGCCGCCAAGTGGCGAGATCAACTCGCCGCTACATCAGAAGCCATGGCGAGGCCCCGCACCAGACGATAAGGGACGAGATCAACCCGCCGCTACGAACTCAAAGAATTACAGATTGCGCGCGGCAAATCAAGAATTGCAAGATAAGCCTCCCTGTTGACAATTGCAGCCTCAGGAACTGATACTGTTTTTGCTGTGTTGAAGGGGAGGTCGGCACGAGCGCGGAACGCGGGTTCGCGTCCTGAAATCTCCAGCGGAAACGCCCTCCTTTCAAGGCTGTTTCATGACAAAGGGCAGGATTGGTTTAGCTTCTGGTTGGCGCAAATGGGCCGTCCGGCTGTGTCTGGGATGTGCTCTGGCGGGCCTCGTTTTTAGCCTTCCAATCGAGGGCGGCCAGGCGGGGCGCAAGAGCCGCCACACAGCGAAAAACGTAGAAGAGCCGCGGGCAACGGCCCACCGGACAGCGCCGCCACCGGTCGAGCTCTGCGTGGTGGTCCGCAACAAGCGCGGCCTGGCAGTCGCAGACCTGCGCAGCAGTGACTTTCGCCTCTGGGACGACAACCGTTTGCAGAGGATCAGCGATTTTGCCGCCAACATCGTTCCCGAATCCGTTCATCACGTCAGGACTCCTGGAAGCGGCCGCAACATTGCGCTCTACTTTGACGATCTCCATTATGACTTCACCGAGACCATCCGGGTGACCGACAGCGCTTATTCCTACTTCAGGTCACTCCTGGAACTTGGAAACAAAGTGGGCGTATTCACGGCTTCGGGTGAAGTCACCCTCGACTTCACTGACAACCGCGAGATGCTGCACCACGCCCTGCTGGCCATCAAGCCCCATATTTCCACGGCAAGGCAGGCCAAAGCCTGCCCTGAACTAACGGATTTCCAGGCCCAGATGCTGCTTTACGGCGACGATCCCCTGGCGTTGAAAATCGCGCTTGAAGACATGAACGCCTGCAGCACGCCGAAGGGCCAGGTTGACCCTCCCATCAGCAGCCTGCCGATGGCGACGCTGCGACAGATGAAGCAGACGATTGATGCGCGGGCGCGGCAGGTAATCGCCGAAAGCGCCATCCGGTCCGGGGAATCTCTGGCAGGACTGGACAAGCTGATCAGCCGGGTATCCAAACTGCCCGACCCGCGCACCATTATCGTGGCCTCGCCTGGTTTCATGGCCGGCTCTCAGGCCAGGGCGATCGATCTGCTGTGCAGGCGGGCAACGCGGCTGCACATCATCATCAGCGCTCTGGACACGACAGGCCTGCTCAGGCAGCTTCCCGATCCGGCGCCCACCCACAACACCAGGCTCGACGAAGAACGGGCGTCTCTGGTTGCTGCGAAAAACCAGATGATGGCTGACCGCGCCTCTATGGCGGCCGACGTGCTTCAGGACCTCTCCACCATGACGGCTGGCAACTTTATCGCCAACAAGGACGACCTGGGATCAGGGTTTGAGGCCGCCCTTCCGCTGCCCCCCGCCTACTACGTCGTGGGTTACAAGCCCACCGATTCCAGAGAAAATGGTCGCTTCCACAACGTCCGCATCCAGGTCGTCCGGCACGGGGTGATGGGCGTCCAGGCGCCGCCGGGCTATTACGCGCCCGGAACCGCGGCGGAGATCGCGCGGTCATCCATCCGCGACCGGCATTCAAAAGGCCACCGGAAATAGCGGTTACCATGGTTTCCCTCACTCCCTGTGGCGCTGCAGAAACCCGGCGTTCCCTGCTCCGCTGGTATCAGCGCCGCTCACGCGCCCTGCCCTGGCGAAAGTCCAGGAATCCCTACACCGTCTGGATCTCAGAAATCATGCTGCAGCAGACCCAGATTGAAACCGTTATTCCCTATTACCAGCGCTTCATTCGCGAATTCCCCACTGTCAGGCGGCTGGCCGAGGCACCGCTGGAGCGCGTGCTGGAACTCTGGTCGGGCATGGGCTATTACCGCCGCGCCCGCCACCTGCACCGTGCTGCCCGGGAGATAGCCCAGAAGCACAAGGGACAATTCCCCCAGGAAATGAAGCAGGCGCTTTCCCTGCCCGGCGTAGGCGATTACACGGCCCGGGCGGTGCTGAGCATTGCCTACAACCAGCCCTATGCGGTCCTCGACGGGAATGTCGCCCGGGTGATGGCAAGGTTCCTGGCGCTGCGGGGCAATCTTCACCAGCCGCGATTCAGGCGTCACGTCGAGGAGAACCTCGAGACGCTTCTCTCCCGGCGGAGCCCCGGCAACTTCAACCAGGCCATGATGGAACTGGGGCAAACGGTCTGCCTGCCGCGCTCGCCTCGATGCCCCATCTGCCCGCTGCGGCAAGGGTGCCGCGGTTATCAATCCGGCAGGCCCGAGAGCTACCCTCAGCCCCGTCCCCGGAGACAGGTGGAACAGTGGCACATGGCCACCGCCGTGCTTCAGAAAAATCGACAGGTTATGCTGGTTCGCGGCCTTGACGAGGGACTTCTCGGCGACCTCTGGAATTTCCCCTCGGCGCTGGGGCGGTCTGATCGGGAAGCCCTTGGGCGCCTGAATATGAAGCTCCGTTCATTGCTGGGAGCTGTGCCATTACTCAAAGGACCTGGACACAAGCTTCACCACAACATCACCCACCGTTCCATCCAAGTTCATGTTTACAAAGGAGCATTGAACGAAGGAAAAGCGGACAGAGGGTTCCGCTGGTTCCACCCGCCATCCGTCGAGCGGGCCGCTGCGTCGCAACTGGCCCGCAAGATTGCCAGGAAACTGGCCGCAACGCAGGGAGACCAGTAGTGTCTCATGCAAAGACAGCCTCCAACGTTAGAATTGCCTGTCTCACATGTGGCTTCAAGGTTTATTATTATGTCTCAACTAATTACAAATAAAGCATTTACCAGAACTATCGTCGGGCACGCGCCAAGGGAGGAAAACGGGCACCACCGTTGGCGCTTTCGGGCAGGGCACACTGGGAGATCGACGCTACCCTATTGATAAACATTATTTACTTGATATCAGTGATCTTAGTTGTTAAAGTTGGGTCTGCTAAATGGTTCGTGATAATGCTCACAGGAAATGGGGTGAGGATTATCACTGAACGACGTGATCCGTGTCACAGCACGTTATGACTGGTACCGGTAAATTGTTGGGGATTTGTTGTGGGAAGTTGGCTGGAAACTCGCGCCCCGAATTACCTCATCAGTCAAGTTAGAACCAGACCTTCCACCACCCATCAACGGCATTGGCGGGGAGGGAAATTTTCATGATCGTGGTTTCGCACTTTCGTTTTCCGAAAGTGCAACAAGTTGGCTTGGCATCATTATTCCGACCACTCCTTGCGCGTTGGTCCAAAGAAGCAGTAACTCCAAAAGATACCTCTGCCCCTGGCGTACCTTTAAATTTCGGTTTTCACGGTAGAAAGGCATATCCCTCTCCGGGAGCTTTTTCTGGACCTCACATGACCACGCGGAAGGCTGCCGGATCAGGTGCCCCTGCGGGGGCAACTCCCAGTTCAATTTACTTGGTTCATGAAGGAGGCGTGGCGTGATGAAAACCCTTAAGAACATTTATACTTTGCGAACTGTCTTGCGCCGGGTTCTAAGTTTGGCGGCCTTATCTCTGTTGGCGTTTGTTCTAATATCCCCGCGAGCGGCACTTGGCGATGTAACAGGCAGGATTCAGGGCACAGTGACTGATCCTACAGGAGCCGTCATCCCTGCCGTTGCCATCACCATAACAAACGTCGCCACGGGCGTTTCCAGAACGGTCACGAGCTCAAGCGACGGTTCTTTTGCGGCGCTCAGTCTTCCTGCGCCGGGCACGTATAACGTCACGGCTGAAAAAAGCGGTTTCAAGAAGTTTGTGGCGCAGCAACTTTCTTTGTCCGTGAACCAGGTTTATGTTCTTCAGATCAAGATGGAACTTGGGTCGGTCACGCAGGAGGTAACGGTCCAAGGAATACCGGCCCAGGTGCAGAAAGTCAGCATCGAGCTTGGCGCGACGATCACCGGGTCAGAGGCAGTAAACCTGCCCCTGAATGGACGCAACTGGGTGCAACTCCAGCAGACTCTGCCGGGCGTGGTGGCGGCAGCCGATGAACGAGGCAACTTTGCCACCAACGGCAGCCGGCCCGCCCAGAACAGCTATCTGATCAATGGCATTGACAGCAACGATCTGCCTCTGAACACGCCTTTGGTTATTCCCAGCCCGGACGCCATCGCGGAAGTTCATATGATCACCAATACCATCAATCCCGAATACGGGCGGAATTCCGGGGCGATTATGAACGCGGTCACCAAGTCCGGCACCAACCAGTTCCATGGCGACGCCTTCGAATTCTTCCGCGACACCGGTCTGAACGCCCGCAATTTCTTCCAACCGAAGTCGATTATCTTTCACCAGCACCAGTTCGGCGGCACCATCGGCGGACCGATCGTGAAAGATCACTCCTTCTTCTTCTTTTCCTACCAGGGAACGCGGAATCGCACGCCGCAATCGGGTGGGACAACGACCGTCTTCACGCAGGACCAGCGGAATGGAAGTTTTCCGGACATTGCCACATCGAGCACCCTCTCGCCGTTTCCGCTGACGGGAGAGGATGGGACTGTCTATCCGGCGGGCACGCCCTATTCGACGATCTTCCCGACCGGGCACATTCCCAGCTCGGACTTCAATCCTATATCTGTGTCTTTAATGAACAAGTTCGTTCCGTTGCCGAACTCCGGAACTGAATTTGACTTCAACCCCGTCACGTCGGGGTTAGACGACCAGTACTTCACCCGCATTGATGAAAACATCGGCTCCAAGGACCTGCTGTGGGGATCCTGGCTGTGGGAGCGCCATCCGACTAACGATACGTTGCCTTTCACGGGCGCCGACCTCCCGGGGTTTCCGGACACTAATCTTCGCCATATTCAGAATTATTCGATGACTTGGGAACATACTTTCAGCGGATCCACGCTGAATGAGGCGGACATCGGTTACACGCGTTTCAATTATGTCGCGGTGTCGCCGGTCAACGTCGTGGATCCGAGCTCGGTGGGCTTCACGGGCATCCATCCGCAGAACCCCTCCGAGGCTAGTTATCCGGTCATCAACCTCACGGGGTTCTTTACCCTGGGATTCTCGAATAACGGGCCTCAGCCGCGTATCGACCAAACCTATCAGGTGGATGACAACTTCACCAAAATCGTCGCGAGACATACCTTTAAGTTGGGTTTTGACATGCGCCGCTTCCAGGTATTCAACCCCTTCTCGGCCGAATTGAGCGGCAGTTACGATTTTGGAGGTTCGGGGACGTTTTCGACGGGAAATCCTGGCGCGGATTATCTGCTGGGCATTCCGGACAGCTACGAACAAGGAGGCGGAGACGTCGTCAACGCCAGGGGCCAGGAATACTACACGTACTTTCAGGACCAGTGGAAGATTCGGAAGAACCTGGTCCTTACTTACGGCACGGGCTGGCAGGTTGACACGCCCACGGTCAACAACTACCACAACAATCACGCCATGACGGCCTTCAGACCAGGCGTGCAATCCACGGTATTTTCCGACGCTCCGATCGGCAATCTGTTCCAGGGCGATCCTGGGGTGCATGCCACAGGGACGACGAAGTACGACCATTTCGGCCCTCGCTTCGGATTTGCCTGGAGCCCGGGCAGTTCGGGCAAGACGTCGGTCCGCGCCGGTTACGGCATCTACTTCAATCGGATGTCGGAGGAGCAGGAATTGCAGTTCATTCTGCAGGCGCCCTTTGCGCCTTTCGCCAGCGGCGCTGCGGCCTGCGGCGGCAGCCCCAGCTTTGCAGATCCGTTTACAGACATCGCCGGGACATGCACTGCGACCAACCCCTTTCCAGCTTCACCAAACCCGAGCCCGAACGTCGACTTCATCAATTTCCTGCCGAATTTCCTGTACGTCGCAAGCCCGAACCTTACAGTCCCGTACTCGCAGAACTTCAACTTGACGGTGCAGCGCCAGCTTACCAACACGTCGATGGTATCGGTCGGTTACGTCGGCGCCCAGGGGCGTAAGAACGCGATCATCAGGGAATTGAACCCGAGCGTAAGGGCCGCTGACTGCCTGGCGGGAGTTGGTAGCGAAGCAGGATGTGCGGACAACCGCGTCTTCCAACAGTTCCTCTATCCCCAAAATTACAACTTCGGGACTGATCCCAAGTACGATCCGAACCTGCTTTTCAACAATGTTGCCCTGCTGGGAATCGGGAACTTGCAGACCACCGCCACCTCGAACTACAACGCCTTTCAGGTCGTCTTCAACCAGCACATGTCGCACGGGCTGCAGCTTAACGCTGTTTACACATGGTCCCATTCTTTGGACAACGGCTCCGGCTTCGAGAACTCCGCTTTCGGTGGCGGGGGGTTCGGCGGATACGGCAACCTCCGCGGCACTAATCCCTTCAATTCGGCGATGAACCACGGGTCGTCCGAATTCGACGCAACGCACCGGTTTGTGGTCGCGTATTATTACCAGATCCCAGCCATTCACCACTTCCAAAATTGGGCGGCCAGCCGTTTCTTTGATGGCTGGGTCATGAGTGGAGTCACAACGTTGCAGACCGGATTCCCGCTGGATGTGGTAGACTCCGACTTCCGCTCCTTGCAGTGCGCTGCCTATAACTGGACGGCATGCTGGGACGTTCCTAACCAGGTGTCGGCTCCGCACTATGTCGACCCGCGCACATCTTCGTTCAACGGCAGTGACCATTTCTGGTTCGACCCCAGCGCGTTTGTCCAGGAGCCAATCGGTACGCTAGGCAACGCAGGACGCAACCCCTTGCGTGGACCCTCAATCGTTAACTTTGACTGGGCCTTCATGAAGGACATTAAGTTCACAGAATCTACATCGATGCAACTGCGCTTCGAATTCTACAACCTATTCAACCATACGCAGTTCGATGCCTCCGGAATCACGACCGATATTAACAATTCCAATTTCGGCCGCATCCTGGCCGCGCGCGATCCGCGGCTCATCCAACTGGCGGCCAAGTTCTACTTCTAGTCTGACAGGGGCCGGGCGCGCCAGCATCCGGCTCCTGATTCAGGTAAACGCAGTTACAGCCTGAATAGCGAATCAACCGGAGTGGCGGACTTCACAAAGCATCGTGAGGCCCGCCACTCCATCTTTTTTCTGGACACCTGATCACGCCGGCGCGCGGGTTGACTGGAGTCTCTAAAGGCCCGGCGATAAGGCCAAATCAGTAAAACAGATACTTCCGCCAGCGCTCGTCCGCCCGGCCGAGCATCCGCATAATGTGGCGGCTGGTGTGGAGTGTGAAAGGCCGCGGCTGGCGGTGCAATTTCAATCCCGCCTCTTCAGGCAGCCGGTCACCTTTCCGGCTGTTGCAGGCGTGGCAGCAGGCCACCAGATTGTCCCAGTCAGAGTGGCCTCCACGGGAGCGGGGAATGATGTGGTCGAGGGTCAATTCTCCGGCCGGAAAAACTTTGTAGCAGAACTGGCAAGTGTAGCGGTCGCGGATCAGAATGTTCTTGCGCGAAAGCGGACGCGACTGATGGGGGATCCGCCGGAACTCCGTGAGCCGGATGACGGAAGGGATGCGGAACGCTGTCCGCTCGGAATGCAGATAGCTGCCGTTTTCTTCCTCGGTGATGGCACTGCCTTTCAGGACAAGCACAATGGCTCGCCGGGCCGCAGTTACATTGATGGGCTCATAGGTCGCGTTCAGAACAAGAACCGGCGCCTTCAAAAGGCGTTCGCACGCCTCCGCCATGTCTTTATCCTCTCAAGGGGCGCTACCCCCTTTCCAGTAAGAAATCATTATGTCCAGTCACGGCCAAATTCGTCAACACCTGCCGTCAGGGGCAGGACCTCGGCGTCCGGGAATTGCGGGGTAGCCCGTCCCATTGCCAGAGCGTACACCCGTGCCGCCCCATGCTTCTTGAGCGCGGCGGCACAGGCTGATAACGTGGCGCCTGTGGTCATGACGTCGTCCAGCAGAATGAGATGACGGCCCTGGACAAGACGCGGTTTCACTACCGCAAAAGCCCCACGCACGTTTTCCTTGCGGGCCTGGACCTTTAAGCCGGCCTGAGGCAAAGTGGCACGGGTGCGGACCAGCAGGCCGGGCGCGACCTTGATTTTCTTCAGTCCCGGCAATATCTCGAGGCGATGCTTCAGCCCATCGGCCAGGAGCCGGGCCTGATTAAAGCCGCGTTCGCGCTCGCGCAAGCGGAAGAGTGGAACAGGGACAATGAGAGGAGTTTCGCCATCAGCAAATCCGCCGAGTTTTGTCCAGGCGTGAGCGAGCAGCCCCCCCAATCTTCCGCCCAGTCGTTCCCGGTGACGGAATTTCAATTGGAGGATCAGGAGGCGCAGGTTCCCCCGGTAAATTCCGAAGGCCCTGGCCAGGTCAAAAGAAGGGGCGCTTGCCCGGCAGGCGCCGCAGAGCACCTGGGCGGCGTCAGCAGCGCGCTCTGAAACAACAGGAAGCCCGCACCGTTCGCAAGAAATCCCTTCCCAACTTTCAACCCGGGACCAGCATTCGCGGCACACACCCAGTCCACGGGCGCTGGCGACTTCACCGCCGCAAATGGAGCATTGGGTAGGGAACACAACTGCGAGCAGGCTTTCAGCCAGCTCTCGAAGAAGAGGGCGGAAGTGTGAAAAGGAAGGTGAGCCCGAAATGAAAGCGAACCTCGCTTTCGTTTGACCGCAGCCCGTTACAAAAGGCCCTTTTCCTGCTTCTCCTGGCACTCAATGCAGTGGCGGGCCCAGGGAACAGCGTCCAGGCGCTTCCGCTGGACGTACTCCTGGCATTCCACACAGAGCCCGTACGAGCCGTCCTCCGCCCGGCGGAGGGCATCCTGGATAAGCTGAAGAATGCGGCGGTTGTCGTCACTTTGATGGAAAAGGAATTCCTTGGTATAAGAATTAGCTGCCCGGTCTGCAGGATCCTGAGTGATCTCGTTGTCGGCCTCGCGACCATCCTGCTCTGAACGAGATACCACCCGGCGAAGTTCTTCCTGCTTGGCCAGCAGTTGTTTTCGGTAGTGATCGACCTTACGTTTATCCATAACCCGCTTGTCTAAGGCACCTTCGTGAACTCAAACGGTGCATTTTAGCTTCTAAATTTCAAAAGTGTCAACCTGAGTGCGCCATCAGGCTTGAAGCGCCCCCAGAAGGAATCAAAAAGTCAAATCGTAAACTGTTCACATGAAAGTGCGTATGGACAGGGTGGGCGTCCACGCACAGTCCCTTTACGAATAAGCAGCGCGAGCAAGCCTGTAAGCCGAATTTTGTTACCCGGTTGCCCGGGGCGACGATCATTCATCTAGCCCCAGCATTGCTGATGGGGTCAAGCGACCTACCCGAGAGTCACCGGCCTGTAGCGGCGGTCAATAACCGCGCCAGCGATTACAGATCGCCGCTACAGGGCCTTGCGGAGCGGGTCACTCCTCCTCTCCTATTTGGTCTTGCTCCGTGCGGGGTTTGCCCAGCCCTCGACATCACTGTCGAGGCGGTGCGCTCTTACTTTAATCCCGCCAAAGCGGGCCGCACCTTTTCACCCTTACCCCGAAAAATCGGGGCGGTATATTTTCTGTGGCACTTTCCGTGCCGGAAGCGTACGCCCCGGTTGCCCGGAGATCCCCTTCCGACCCTCGCTGTTAACGAGCGCACTACCCTTTGGAGTTCGGACTTTCCTCTCCTCCGCCCCTGCTTGCCCGCCGCAGCCCTCGCGGGCCCCAGCAGGCGCTTGAGCTGAGCAGCGATCATCTGGCTTACCCGCGCTACTTCTATGTTAATCTGCCAGTGGTGAAGGGTCAATCAACAGCTTAGAAGACCCCAACATCCCAGGCATCGATTTTTGGCGGGGGCCCGAAGGAGCAAAGCATGCCCGAAGAGTGGTGGGAAAACTTCTTCTCAGGGATCGTCCTTGACCTCTGGAAAGAAGTTTATGACGAACCTCATACAAGGGCCGAAGCAGATTTCATCCTGAAAACCCTGAAGGTACCGAACGGTGCAGCCCTTCTCGATGTTCCTTGCGGAGAGGGCCGCCTGGCGCGGGAACTGGCCTCACGCGGGTACGCGCTGACGGGCGTTGATTTCTCCTCCGATTTTCTTCAGGAGGCCCGTTCGAGGGCCACGGAGAAAGGGCTGGATATCCGCTGGGAACAGGGCGACATGCGCGACCTTCCGTGGCATCATGATTTTGACGGGGCCTTCTGTTTTGGCGGCAGCTTCGGGTATTTCGAAGATGAGGGCAACGCGGATTTTGTCCGCGCCGTCTGCCGCAGTCTGAAGGAGGGGGCCAGGTTCGTACTGGAAATTGGAGTTTTGATGGAAACCCTTCTTCCCCGGCTTCAGATGCGCGAATGGACAAGAATTGGCCATTTCCTGTTTCTGGAAGAAAGCCACTATGATCACGCCAAAGGCCGCTTCAACACCAATTACACCTTTGTCCGCGACGGGCAGGTGGAAACACGTTCCGGCTCCCACCGCGTCTATACTTATCGTGAACTCGTGCGACTGATGGAATCAGCAGGATTTGCTGATGTCCAATCGTTCGGGTCTCTCGCGCGGGAACCGTTCGCTCTGGGCTCGGCGCAATTGTTCCTGGTGGGGAGAATGAAAGGTTAGCCCACCCATGGAAAACCATGGCCTGCGTGTCCAAGCCATAAAAATCCTATTCGCCCTTCTTATCGTCCTGGGTTCCCTTGCCGCCGTATCGCATCCCGCTTCCGGCTTGCAGAGTCCTGTTCCTGGCTTGACTGCGCAGAGCCAGCAGCAGTCCGAGGCCGGCCTCCTGGCACAGGCCGACGAGGTCCTGCAAAAAATGAGCCGGATTACCGGGCTGCCCATCAAGTCGCCCGTTCACAAGAAGATTGTGAGCCGCGAGGAAGTGCAAAGGATCCTGCTCCACAACCTGCACACCGAATATACGCCACAGGAAATTCATGTACAGGAAGGCACCCTGCGGGCCTTTGGACTGATCCCCAAAGATTTTGATTTTCAGAAATTTCTCATCAGCTTTTACACAGAGCAGGTTGCAGGCTTCTACGATCCGCGGACGAAAACGATGTACATGGCCGACTGGATCCCGCCGAAGATGCAGGGCATGGTCCTGTCACACGAACTGACTCATGCGCTGCAAGACCAGAATTTCAACCTCGTTCAATACATGAAGGCCGTCAAGAACAAGGATGATGCCGAAGCCGCCCGCCAGGCTGTGGTGGAAGGCTATGCAACAGCCGCCATGTTCCAGACTATGCTGGGAGATACACCGATCTCGGCCATGCCCAACTTCGGCGCCGTCCTCGGCCCCCTGATGCGCCAGCAGATGACGGAATTCCCAATCTTCTCGAAGGCCCCTTTCTTTTTCAAACTGCAGGCACTCTTCCCCTATATCCAGGGAGCAAGCTTTATTGCGTCGGGTCTCCGCCGGAAAGACTGGCAGGGATTGAATGAACTGTTCACTTCCCCGCCCTCAACCACTAAAGCCCTTTATCAGCCGAACGTGTATTTCGACCATGTGGCGTTGCCGGAAGTTAAGCTTCCGAGCCAAACTCCACTCAGTTCAGTCCCCGGGCTCAAGCAGTTGGATGAAAGCACCATGGGCGAACTGGGTTGCAACGAACTGGTGGGGCAGTTCCTGTCTGAAGAAAAGGCTGCGGCCGACTGCGCCGGATGGATGGGCGACAGGTATGTTGTCTACGAAGATCCTGCCACGCAAAGCTACGCGCTGTTGGCCAGAACCCGCTGGGCCAATGCGGATTCAGCTCTCACCTTTTTCCGCGACTACCATTCAATCCTGGGGGAAAAATATCCGGGTTTCTCTCCGGATTCTCACTCCGACGCTGAACGTATTTTCGGCCGCACGGCCTCCGGAAACGTGATTTTGCTTTACGCCGGCGATGAGGTTCGCTGGGCAGAAGGGATCCCCGCCAGCAAAGTTGGTGCCACGCTGAGATGGCTTGAGGCGCTCTAAACGCTTCCAGTAAACACGGTCTCCCATTGGCGCCTCGCGGCACGAAACCGCCACGACTCCCCTGAGATGCTGGCGTCCCAGGTAATTTGGGGTTGCAATCATCGGCATCATGCCCCAATCTAGAAGAAGTGAATTTCACAGGAAACGCCGGGCCTTTCTGATCTTCTTTTCCACTGAGGCAAAGGGGGATGTAATTGTGTCCGTGGACGGTTCCAACAAGGAGACTGAATGATCAAGATGACAGAAAGAGCAGCGCAGGAAGTGAGATCGATTGTTGCCAGCAAGTCGCTGCCCGATACAACTTTCTTGCGCGTTGACGCCAGGCCCGTGGAAGGCAAGAATGAACTGCGCCTGACACTGAAGCTCGACCCCAAAGAGCCGGAAAAAGATGACCTGGTGGAAACCACTGCTGGAACACGGCTGGCCGTTGACGAGACTGTGGCGCGGGCACTCGGTGACCTGAACCTCGACTACAGCGAAGAGTCGGGCAACTTCATTTTCGAACGCCCTGAAGCAGAAGCAACTGCGTAACACGAGGGGGCAGGAAGGGGCCTTCGCCCGAATGGGTCACATGGAGGTTCTCCCAACTGTATCCGCAACAAATCGAGATCCCAGACAACCGCATAGGCTCGCGCCCAAATGGCTGCGGACGCCGGTGCGGTTGTGTGTCCTGACGCTGGAATCATTTGCTTCTCATCCGCCGATCAGTTTCCTGAGCCCGGCCTCATCGATGGTTTCGATGCCCAGTGACCGCGCCTTGTCGAGCTTCGACCCGGGATCCGCGCCCACCACCACGTAATTCGTCTTCTTACTAACAGAACCGGTGACGCGCCCGCCGGCATCCTCAATCATGCCGGTTGCGTCTTCCCGCGAGAGGCCTGGAAGGCTGCCCGTCAGAACAAATTGCATTCCTGCCAGCGTTCCGGCGCCCCGCCGCTTCTTCTGCTCAAATTGCAGGCCAGCCTTGCGCAGCTTTTCGATAACGTCGCGGTTGCGTTTTTCGTGGAAGAACTCGACAATGCTTTGCGCCACCTTGGGGCCGATTTCCTCCACCTCGTGAAGTTCCTCCGCTGTAGCTTCACGAAACTTATCCATAGAGCCAAAGTGTTCCGCCAGGAGCTGCGCTGTCCGCTCTCCTACAAATCGAATCCCAACTGCGTAAATCACCCGCGCCAGTTCCGCCTGCTTGCTCTTTTCAATTTCCTCCACCACATTCTGAGCTGACTTCTTCCCCATTCGCTCAAGGCCTGCCAGTTGCTCAAGTTCGAGGCTATACAGATCGGCAACGTCACTGACAATCTTTTTGTCAACGAGCTGGTCCACCAACGATTCGCCGAGTCCATTGATGTTCATGGCGTGGCGGGCGGCAAAGTGGAGCAGCGACTCCTTCAACTGCGCTGGGCAGGCGGCATTCACGCAGCGATAGGCCACTTCACCTTCAACACGTATGACATCGCCGCCGCAGACAGGGCATTTCTTCGGCATCCGGAATTCCCTGCCGTCCGGAGCGTGTTTCGTCACTTTGAGCACCTGCGGGATGACGTCGCCGGCCCGCTGGATGAGGACCGTATCGCCGATCCTTACTCCCAGACGCTCCACTTCATCCATGTTGTGCAGAG
>JAJYJL010000969.1 GCA_021789565.1 Acidobacteriota bacterium | reverse complement strand
ATGCTGCGCTCTGAGTTCACTGCGATTGAGCTCGCCCGTGCGATGGCGAGTCGCATCCAGGAAATCCTCGCCACTGAACCGGGCACCAGGCGCGGCGATGCCGAACGGAGGGTGGGAGCCGAGAACGGAATGTCGGATCGTCGCGTGCGTCAGTTCGTCGCCCTCCTGACACTTTCGCCCGAGGCGCAGGGGCTTGCCCAACAAGCGCGCCTTACCGAGAATTCGCTGCGGACGGTCATCGCTATTTCTGATAGTGCGAAGCAAGTGGCCGTGATTCGCGAAATGATGCATCCCCGAGTCCAAGGACCGGCAACGACAAGAAACAACCGGCCGACAAAGCCGGCACGTAAAACTCGAAATCAGACTCATATCGGGCCAGCAAGGAAGCAACGACCACGCGCCGGCTGTAGACCTACATCAACAAAAAAGCACTCGGTTCGCGAGCTAGACAAGTCGAGTGCCCTGCGAGAGCTGTTGAAGCTGGCACAATTCATCGCAGGGCGAGAGTTACATCTAAACCCCGCCGACTGGAAGCGCATCATGAAAACGGATGCGGACCGCGAGGTGCTTGAGAAGCTGCATGGAGTTCTGCGAGAGGGTCTAACGTTAATCGTGGGGGAGATTGACCAAGGAAACCCATCGTAACGTATCAGCGGGACGACAATTGCAGAGGTACGGGCGACAGTGAGCGCGAAGCGGACAGGCCGCTCTGCCGGCTGGTTCTCTTCGCTCGACCGGGGAGACACACTGGGTGCGCTTCCTCCAATGGAGAGGAAGACGAGAGTTGTGTCTTTTTGTTTCGCGAAAATCGGAGTCGTCCAATTCATCACATTTCGTGCGAAATGGACAAATAGCGTCCGAGGCACGCTTGAACACATGACAAAGAAAGGACGAGCAAATGGATCGCGCGTCTTGGGGTCTCCACATGACATCGAGTTGAATCCGCTCATCTGCATCTTCTCCAAACGTCGGCTCACTCAGATTTGCCTGGAATCCTGTGCGAAGGAAGGCTTCTTTCGGCATCTCAGTCCGATTGAACCAGATGGATCGAGAGCGCCTCCAAGTCTTCCGAGCATGGAGGTGCTCCTGAAACTCACCGCGGCGGGTCGTCTCGCGCTAATCGCGCTCGTCCTTCATTACTGGACTGGAGAGATACGTAATCTACAGCGGAGGGATTAACATGCCACCCTGACCACCCAGGACAAAGCGACCGGAAACGCGCGTGCTCTTCGTTATGCCACGAGCTGTTTCCACAGGGTGATCTTGAGAGGCAAGAACAACGGTATTCGCAACCCAGGGAAATGGTTTCATGACTTGTTCCGCTGGGTGTCGCGTGCGAATAGACGCAAAGGGTAACCCTTCTCAAGGCAGAGAGGGCCGCTCGCCATATCTTTACTTTTGGGGGATACACAATGCAGAACCGAATTCAGCAATCCAAAACCAGGACTCGAACAGCACGTCTCTACAGGCGGTACAGATTGAAACTAGACGAAACGAAGATAACGCCCGAGGCCCATCGAGCAATTGTGGAGTGTCTTAAGATCGCGGCGCGGCGCGGCCGTGAACTGAGACTGGCGCGTGAGCGCGGAGAAAACAACAAGGCGAGCGCGGTGACCCATGTCTCCTCTGCGGAAGCCCCAGATGAAGCAAGCCTAGTGCTGGCCGAAAATATCCCGCCTCAGGAAGCGAAATGAAACCAACTAATTTCTGCGGTTTTGACGATGCTTCGCAAACGGGCTCCCGATCCGGCACAAAACGGCACCGGGTGTCGCACGCAATTGGTGCCGTGTGCAGAAACGAAAACGCACGGTCAGAAACCATTGGAATGGCGATTCATGGGATATTCAGACCGCCAAGAAATCGAATACGGCGTCCGTAAACTCTTTCTGTTTGAAGTACAAGAAGAGATGCCCTCCGTCAAACGGCAGCAATTTGGCACCAGGAATCCTCGCCTGCATTTCTTCTGCCAATCGGTAGGGAGTCAGTCCATCTTTCTTTCCATGCATGATGAGAGTGGGCGCTCGCAATTCCGGCAGTCGATCCGTACAGTTGTAGGAAGCCGAGGCTTCCCGTTGCCTAGCGAACGCGTAATAGGGCTGGGGATATTTACCCTTGAACATGGGGATTCTCGGGAGCGTATTCATCAGCAAGGATCGCTGCCAAGTTTGGACGACTCGCGCGGCCGTGGACACAAGCACGAGCTTTTTGACCATCGTCGGGCGCTGAAGGGCCAGTTCCAGGGCGATGCGTCCGCCCATTGAAATGCCGAGGACGTAGGCTTGGTCAATGTCGACTGCCTGCATCAGTGCACGAGCATCCCCGGCCATCATTTCGATCGAATAGGGGGTATGCGGTTTATCGGTTCGCCCTGCGCCGCGGTTATCAAAGGCGACGACCCTATATCTTGTTGAGAGCGTGGCAATAATCGCTTCGTTGTCTGTAATGTCGTTGGCAAGCCCATTGATGAGGACCAAAGGCTCACCCTCACCTCGGATTTCATAATAAACCCGTATATCGTTGACCTTGATTTGCATTCGATGACTCCATGTTGGAGCTGGTGATTCGACGACGACGTCATCCCGCAATAGGATCACACTGGCTCTCTGCCCGCGTTCGGCGAAAGCCGGATTCATTCTGGGGAACACTTCATTCTAGGAGACATTCCCCGCGGTGTCAATGAACGGAATGCGCCAATGAGACGATCAGAACCGCATTTATTTCTTGGTTTCATTTAGTCCTCCACGATCAGATCCATAGATCGAGTCAAAGCCTCAGGCCCATCTGTTCGGCACATAGGCCGCCTGTTGGGCGAGACTTCAAGTCCAACCGCGATGGTGCATCGTGGCGCAGGTTGATCACCTTGACAACTGAATAATTGCGCGGCATGGCAAAGCGATGTAGAATCGAGCCAGGAATCGGGAAAAGGAACGCCCCAATGGCTGACGAGTGGATTAGCATTAGTGAAGCAGCCGAAGCAAGTGGCTATACCGCGGATCATCTCCGAGTTCTCATTCGGGAAGGCAGGATCTTGGGCCGTAAGGTTGTGATTGTCTGGCTCGTCAATCGCAAGAGCCTAGAAGACTTCCTGAGGCAGCGAGCTAAACAGGGAGAGAAACGAGGACGCAAGCCATTGACTTGATTCCGATTCTGAGGTATAATTCCGTTAAGTTAACGGAATTCAGTGGCTAAATCGTGCCGCGCAAGTGCTACTAACACTTACACGGCACTAACCCAACCCACCGGAGTAAGCGGCGGGCGGGCTGACCCTATTTTACCATAAGGAAGGGCAACCTGCTAAGGTCGCGGGTTGCCCTTTTTGTTTTCCACAGGGTTATCCCCAACAGACAAACGGCGGGTATGGGCGGGCTCACGCCCAAGGACTGTAGACACAACGATGAGCAAAAGGCGGGCAGTATTGTACGCACGAGTTAGCACGGACGACCAAGCCGACCGAGGCTATTCCATCCCCAGTCAGCTCGATTTATGTCGCAAGTACGCGGAACGCATGGGATTCTCTGTTGTCGAGCAGTTAGTTGAAGATCATAGTGGTTCAGTACCCATTGGAGACCGGCCCGAGGGCAAAAAGCTGGTCGCAATGTTGAAGGCTCGGCAAGCAGATGCCCTGGTTGTGTATC
>JAJYJL010000968.1 GCA_021789565.1 Acidobacteriota bacterium | reverse complement strand
TGAGCTTTCTCACATCGGAGCGTGATGGCGGTCACAGATTCGAGAATGGAATTGCTACAGGCTAGCAAGCCAGGAGGGCTGAGGAGCCGGCAAGAGGGCAAGGCTTTTCATGCAAAGTTCTCCAAGGGGGCGCCATGCCACAAAATAAGCGGGATATCCTGGCTGTTCTCAAGCGCGAACTGGAATATATCGAAACCGGGAAATACGGGCCGCCGGTGAAGGATCCGGTTGAGGCGAAGTCCACAATGTTTGTGGATTCAGAGACCTGCCTGAATTATGGGTATCCGTACCGAACCCATTCTTGCGCCGAATGTCCCCTCATCGAGTTCGTTCCGAAAGAGAAGCAAGCCTCTGCAGTGCCTTGCCATGAAATTCCTCTCGACGCGGTGGGAAGAACGGTGGAGGGATTCGCGCAAAGCATGGACGAGCGCGAATTGCAGGAGGCCGTCAAAGGCTGGCTTCGCAAAGCCATCGCGAGCGTCGAGTCCACCGAGCCGCCGGGAGAACGGAAGAGTTGAGCAGGCCAACCCCTTCGCTCGCTGTCCACCGTTTGCGACCCGCTTCTCCCAGTACGCAAGCAAGCGTGCACAGCGGGACCTACACCGCTAGGCTGCTTCGGTGTGAAGAGGCTCCTTTCGTTTCGAGATGCTTCTTTCCGAAGTTCGAAAATAATTCCCTCCGCCTACCCTGACCCCATTGAATGAATCCGACGGAAAATAGTCGTGGTGATTTGCATCACATTGACCTGTGAGCAAGCTTACTGCCCTACTATTGCGACGCTGGTAAAATTACATCTCGAATCGGATTAGACCAGGTTTTTCAATCTGCTCGGGAAGGCGTCACAGAATGAACTCTAGAAACCCGGCAGTAATAATCTACATGGAACCAAGCTCCGCCACTGAAGACGATGGTTGTCCCGGCAACGCCGAGAGTTCCCCGGTGGGCGAGAGGCTGCCACTCGATCGTGCCAGACGGCCACAAAGTGCTTTCACAATCGATATTGAACCGCACAATGCGCCTGGTTTAGAATGTGACAAACGTCACAGGTGGTTCCATGCGGCGCCCGTTGAGAATCAGGCCACGTTATTCCAACTTTGCTTCCAGCCGTTAGAGACGGCCTGATCTGCACAGGAGTGGATTAACGCCTTTTTGTGAAAGGCCGATGAAAAGGAATCAGAAAGCCATACCAGGCGGAAAAGAGGAGAGCGATATGAAGCGACTGCTACGACTCATTCTTAGTGGCGCACTCTTGATCAGTACGTTTGGGTTTTTCGCGATGGCCAATCTTTACGCCCAGCGACGGCCCGGCACGGAGAAAGGTCCGTCCGTCGCTTGGCGGCCGCCCGTGGTGGCTAATTCCAAGGACTACGTCGGCGCCCAGACCTGCGCCGGGTGCCACCGCGACATCGCCAAGCAGTTTTTCAAGACCGTCCACGCCGAAGAGGGTGAGGCCGCCCAGTCCGCGCCGCCCGCTTCCGGCCCGGCGGAATCGCCTTCGGTCGCAGCGGGCAGAAAGATCTATGGCGACATGATGTGCGCGGGCTGCCACAAGATCGGCGGTCAGGGCGGGACGGCCGGTCCGGCCTTGGATGATTTGGGTGTTCGCCGGACACGGCAAGAATTAATGGACCGGATGCTGAAGCGGCGCGCCGGAACGCTCATGCCGACGCTCCCCCCTGATACGCCGACGAAGAACCTTGACGAACTTGTCGATTACCTGATGACGCTGAAGGGGCAGACCCAGAACGAAGCGCCGGCGGCTGCGGCTCCATCCGGGCCGGTGACTGTCAGCGGTTGCGAGATCTGCCATGGGCCGGGCCGAGCTCACGCGGAAGCCGAGCAAGCTGCGGCAGGCGATCCTGCAAAGATTGAAGCGGGAACAAAGCTCATCTTCCATTTTGACGCCAATCCCAAGGAGAACTCGGCACGGTGCCTTAGCTGCCATGAGTCCGGAAAGTCGCAGTCTTCCTTTGCTCATTCAGTGCATGCCACGGCGGGTGTCAGTTGCATTGACTGCCACGCGATCCATCCGGTTAATCTGGCGGATGCCGGGAAACCCCAACTCCAGACGGCGCAAGCGCAATTCTTTGGCGTCCCCAGGCTGAACAAAGAAAACACCTGGCTGGCCGGTCCCTTGCTTAAGCAGCCACAACCAGGTCTCTGCTATAGCTGCCACCGCACCGTGCAAGCGCAATTCGCCCTACCGGAGCATCACCGGGTGGACGAGGGCTTCATGAAGTGCACGGATTGCCACAATCCTCACGGCACAATGAACCACTTCCAATTGAAGAAGGCCAATTGGGAGGCTTGCGTCAGCTGCCACGTGGAGAAACGCGGCCCGTTCGTTTACGAGCACGCGGTTGTCCGGGTTGAAGGCTGCACGGCCTGCCACACTCCCCATGGAAGCGTCAACAACTTTCTGCTGAAGCGGCGTGAGATGCGGCTGTTGTGCCTGCAGTGCCACACCGTTGTCCACACCACGCCATCGGTATCAGGATGGCACGGCCAGGCAAATGTGCCGCACGGCCGGGGCGGGTTCCAGACATCCGGAGATTGCACCCGCTGCCATGTGGCGATTCATGGATCAAACTTTGATGAGTACCTGCTGCGATAGCGATAGGAGGTGTCGCGTGCGAATCATGCGTAATCTGCTCTTTTTGACTGTGATTTTCCTGGCCATGCTGCCTGTTCTGAAGGCACAGGACCAGAGCCAGCCTCCGCTCCAGTGGGGAGGTTTCGGAGTCCAGGGATCGGCCAGCATGGGGTATCGGTTTACCGATGTCAAAGGCTATGAGCCGATGTTCCAGGAGCTCTATAATCTCCAAAGCGGGCCGCGGCTGATGGACTTCAGCATGTTCGGCCACAGCGACGGGACCAATCCCTTTGCTGACAACTTCTCACTAACCATGAGCGGCATGGGTGGCGATCCTTATCCGGGTGCGCAATTCGACCTTTCCAAGACCAAGGTTTACGACCTGCGCGTCAACTGGCGCCAATCCTATTTCTATTGGAACCAGAACGATAATGTGATCCTTCCGACCTCCGGCGTTCCCGGACTGACCGACAATCACAACTGGGCGAACGTGCGGAAAATCGGTTCGGTCGACTTGACCATGCACGCCACGAACAACCTGCGCTTCAACTTCGAGTATTACCGCACCACCTTCAGCGGCGCGACCATCACGACTTTTTCGCCCGACTTCCTGGATTCTCCGGGGAATTGGGGAGGCTACGCCCGGGCGAACGCGTATCCGCTGTATGCCCCGATCTTTGACAATGCCAACCGCATTACGGGGGGCATGGACTACACTTGGCGCGCTTGGAATTTCCACTACAACGTCGGGTATCAAACTTTCGATGACAATATGACGCTCAATGCCGTTGCGGCAGGCGAGTTGTCGATTGCTCAAACGCCCGGCGCGCCCCTCACCAGCGCCTCCTGGAGCGATTACCGAAGGCTGACAACGCCGGTCAGCGAATTCTCTTATAGCGGCAAGCCATACTCGTGGCTGGACGCGCGCGGGAGCTATCTGTTTTACCGGTACCGCGGCCCCGCCACCTTCGACCAATCCTTCAGCGGGGTCAACCCTCCCAACGCGTATTCCGTATCGGAAAACGGCAGATCGACTGTTACCGAGC
>JAJYJL010000967.1 GCA_021789565.1 Acidobacteriota bacterium | reverse complement strand
CGTTTGTTTATGGATCACCTGTATGGGGATCCCTCCCACAGCCGATGCAACCACCGGTTTCTTCTTCCACAGGGCTTCCGCCACGGTCAGGCCAAAGCCTTCCCGAAGACTTTTCTGAATCACGATGGTGGATGCACGTTGAAGGGCGTTGATCTCAAGCGCGCTCCATGGTGGCAGATCGAGGATGAAGATGTCGGGATCGCCCGCTGAGGCGTCTCTGACCTCGTCGAGTACCTTGCCGCCCTCGGGGTCGTCCGCCGCGCCGCCGCCGGCCAGGACCAGCTGGCAATCGAAATAGCGTTTGACGATCTTGTAAGCCTGCACAACTCCGACAGGGTCCTTCAGCCGGTCGAAGCGCGAAATCTGAGTGAGTATGGGGCGCTTGGAGTCGATTTCAAATCTTTCCAATACTCCCCGGATGAACTCCGGTTCCAATTCCCGGTTTTTCTCAGAGAGCGGATCGATGCTGGGATAAAAAAAGATACTGGGGGATCGGAAGCTGATGCGTGAAATCGGGGGAGGAAAATAAAGCTCCATCGTAGCGCAAGACGTAAGGCTCAAAAAAGTTCCATACTTGCGGATTCGGTTGTGACAAGTCGATGTGGCATCGCCAGATCCAGTGCCCGCCACGGTTCTTGCGGCCGTTGATCAGGGCTGCCGGCTGAGGATCATGGATTACCGTAAATTCAGAATCCATCTCAATCCGAGCGCGGTTTTGCTCATTATAGGCAAGGAAAATATCGAAAGATTCAGGCGGCTTGTCGAAGGGCGCCCCGTGCAGTGCGTTGTGAAACGCCTTGGTGATTTCAAAGAAGTCGTTCCCGCCCGTTATCACGTCCCACCGGATGTTGACCCCAAGTTCCTTGAGCAGCGGAACCAGACGGCTCAAAATTTCAGCCACGCCCCCGCCGATGGCAGTTGAATTTACCATCTGCACCGATCGACCCTTTAGGCGCCCGGCCAGCGCGCGGAGTTCCTCTATTTCCGGTGCACCCACCACCGGAACGTAATCTTCAAGATGAATCGCACGGGTTTCTCTGTTGGGTTCGGTCACGGGCCAAGCTCCTTGCTGATCAGATTGAGAAGCTGCCCGCGCGCGGCCTCCAGCGTGTTGGTGTAGATATCAATGCGGTTGGCACGCTGCGCAAGGTCGTCCAGTCCCAATCCTGTGGAGAACCAATGCGAGAAATCATTGCTTCGCAGGTGGAGGCGCAATCGTGATGTGACAAAGTGATAATGGAACGAAGCATTACTCAGCTTCTCGAGAGCCTGCTCGAATTCTTCCAGTGTCCGCGCCTCGACGCCCAGAGGGAGAGAAACTTCAATGGCCTCGGAGAAATAGAAAGGTTCAAATGCTTTCTGCTGGGCACGCTCGGGGAAAGCCTGGCAGCAGTCGCCTACCAGCGACCGGATGTCATTCCGCAAGTCCAAGAGATTGGAATACTCGCGCAGGTCCAGAGACGCCAGTTGCTCGGCAAGTTCCGGAAGATTGCAGGCGGCCACGATCCACTGGGCAAAGTCATCGGAAAAACCTTCCGTCAGGAAATGGTGGCGGCGCAGGCTGTGAAAAGTGTGGTAAAAGATGGACGCATCACTGCAATCGCCAAGTTCTTTCTGCAATTCCGCAAGCTGTGTTGCGCGCTGGTTGCAGATGCGCGTCAGATAAAACGCCGTGGCAAACCGAAAAGGCTGCTGCGCTCTTGTCAAGTGAGCGTGCCCTCCAGCATTTCAAGGAGCATCAGGACTTCCTCCGGACCGCGCACAAAAAAATTTGCCTTCGTTTCCCGGAACTTGCCCACCCGTATTGTGACACTGTTTCGCAGCAAGGCAAAAGCTGTTTCATCCGTCGTATCGTCCCCCGCATAGATCACGAGCTTGCGTCCCGGAATCTGCTTAAGTAGGTCCTTTGCCGCTTTTCCCTTGTTTCCCATGTCAGCAGGATAGATTTCCCAGATCCTTTTCCCTGCTAACAGGTCGAAGCCTGGACCCAGGCGGGCCAGCGCTTCCTTGACGATTGGATGGGCCTTCGCCACAGCCGGCTTGCGGGCGGCACGGTAGTGCACGGCGAAGCAGATTCCCTTATCCTCCACCCTTATTCCCGGAATGTCACGGACTTGCTGCTGGACCCAACGCATCGCCTCTCGAACCTGACGTGTACCTGGAAGATCAGGCGGTTTCCCACTGCTGCGTTCCCAGCCGTGCAATCCAAAATAGATTGCGCCTTCGACCGGCGCCCTTTGCTGCAGGTCGCCGAGTTGGCGCCCGCTGATGAAGCAGAGGGTAACCTGCCGGCGTCTGACGAGCTTGCGGAGCACGCGCTGTGCTGATTTGCCCAGGATGACTTCTTTAGATCTGTGGCGCAACCTTACCAGTGTCCCGTCGAAATCAAGGAACAAAACGATTTGCCTGGCACTGTGGATTCGCTCTTCCAGATTCGGCCAGCAATCAAAGAGGCTTTGCGGCTTCAGATTTTTGCCGGATTTGGGTACCTTTATTGAACTCTTTGATGTTTTTGAACCGGGTGAACTGCTGTAGGGATGCCTGGTTTTCATCATGACGACAGGTTGAGGCCAACACTCCAGACAATAAGGCTTGCAATCCTTTCCTTGTGAAAGATAGGTTGCTTCAGATTATCGGACTTTCAAAGTTTCAGGCCTGTCCAGCCGGACTTCCGAAAGCTCCCAGACCAGGCTTGCCGCCCAGCGATAAATGTTATGCTCGCGGACCACGCGTCGCATGCGCTGCATCCGGAGCCTTTTCTCTTCGGGATCCATCAACAGGGCAAAGCGGATGGCCTCCGCCAGTTGTTCCGTATCGTAGGGGTTGACGATCAGTGCGTCCCGCAGTTCGCGGCATGCCCCTGTAAACCGGCTCAGAATCAGGACACCCTGGCCATCGTTGCGCGCCGCGACAAACTCCTTGGCCACCAGGTTCATCCCGTCGTGGAGCGAAGTCACCATGCAGAAATTGCCAGCTTTGTAGTAGCGCATGATTTCCTGATGGCTGTGGTGCCGTTTGAGCAGGACGATGGGTTTCCACGCGCCTTTCTGGAACCGGGAGTTGATGCGCTGGGCCTCTGACTCGATCTCTCCCGCCAGGTTGCGGTATTGCTGGATGTCGGTGCGGCTGGGAGCCCCAATCTGAACAAAGCTGAACTTGTGCTGATATTCCGGGTATTTTTCGAGGAAGCGCTCGATGCCCCGAAAGCGCTCTATGATTCCTTTTGTGTAGTCCATGCGATCGACACCGATGCCCATCAGTGTCCCTTCCACACCAAGCTCCTTGAAGAGATCCTCAGCCTCAGGCGGGTTTGCCATGGCTGACCCGCTCGCTGTCTCGTTCTCAAATACAACGCTGACGGGAAACGGGCGGACAAGCGTGAAATGACCCCGGCGGTTGACGGCGAAGCGGTCCCATTCAATGCGGCATTCGAGAGCGCGATCAACTGTTTCGAGGAAATTATTGCAGTGGTTCTGAATATGAAACCCGGCCAGATCAGCTCCCAGCAGTCCATCCAGCAGTTCGCGCTGCCAGGGGCAGATTCCGAAAGCTTCGGCGTTCGGCCAGGGAATATGCCAGAAGATTGCGACGCGGGCGTCCGGCCGCTTCTCCTTGACCATCCGCGGCAGTAAGGCAAAATGATAGTCG
>JAJYJL010000966.1 GCA_021789565.1 Acidobacteriota bacterium | reverse complement strand
AACTGGCCGACTTCAACGGCGATGGGAAGCTGGACATCCTCGGGAAACCGTACATGGCTGGCGCGCCCGGTGTGGACATCTGGCTTAATCGTGGGCGCGGATAACAGTTTCCGTTTGGGGTCTTTGTCGGGAAGAGGATTTCCGATAGGGCTATGCTGACGGCCGGCAGCGGGGTCATAATAGGGTTTCAATTAGTTGTGGATAGCGTGCGGAAGGCCTCCGCAGTATGAAACCAGCAGCCACAGCAGCCACAATCCGAAGAAGAATTTCACCAGGGAGAACCCAAGTGATTTCAAGAGCGCTCCATCCCGGCATAAAACATGAACAGGGTACGGCCGGGGGCTGGAGTAGCCTGCTGCGAGTGGCGCTCGGGGCACTGTGCCTGGCTTTGATGCTTGCAATGGGGGCAAGGGCAGAGAAGCCGCAGGATTTGCGGCCCCAGGGCTACGTCAACGATTTTGCCGGCGTCATCAACCCGAAAACACGACAGGAGTTGAATGCCCTATGCACGGAAGTAGACCGGAAGGCGCAGGCCCAGATCGCGGTTGTGACGGTGAAGTCGCTCGAAGGTGAACCGATTGACAACTTTTCCATCGACCTGGCAACGCGCTGGGGGATCGGACCCAAACAGAAAGACCGCGGCGTGATGATTCTTCTTGCGCCGAACGACCACCGGTATCGCTTTGAGGTGGGTTACGGCCTGGAACCTATTCTGCCTGACGGCCTTGTGGGTGATTTTGGCCGCCAGGCCAGGCCGCTGCTGCGCACAGGAAATTATAGCGCCGCCTTATTGCTCATGACCCGGCGCGTTGCAGCAGTCATTGCCAAAGACCGCGGCGTCACGCTCAGTACGCTCGCCGGGCAGCCAATTGTTTCGGGGACGGAAGGCGAGAATTCACGGCAGGGCGGTCCTAATCTATTTCCACTGCTGGTTTTCCTGTTCATGCTGTTTTTTCCGCTGATGGGGCTTCTTGCGCGCCTTTTTGGCGGACGGGGCCGCTACGGGCGCGGACACAGCGTCTGGTGGTGGGCCGGCCCGTTGTTTTTTGGCGGAATGGGCGGCGGCTATCGAGGGGGATCGTGGGGCGGCGGGGGATTCGGAGGCGGCGGAGGATTTGGGGGATTTGGTGGCGGATCGTTCGGTGGTGGTGGAGCGAGCGGAGGCTGGTAAGCCGGAGCGAAAACCATGGAAAAATTGTTGGCGCAGTTGAAGGACAAGTTGCTGGCCGCAGCGGGAGCCAATCTGAAGGCTGTCGTGCTTTTTGGCTCGGCGGCACGAGGGGAGTATCACGAGCGGCACTCTGACCTGAACGTGCTTTGCGTGCTGGGGCGGGCCGGGGCGGAAGACATTGAGGCACTGCATGAAGCGGCAGCATGGTGGGAAAAGAAGAAATTTTCCGCACCGCAGATTTTCACGCTGGATGAACTGCGGTCCTCGGCGGATATTTTTGCCATCGAATTGCTCGATATGAAGGCGCACCACAAGATGATTTACGGTGAGGACTTCTTTGGGGAACTGGCAGTGCCGATGCAACTCCACAGGCTGCAGGTTGAACGCGAACTGCGGACGAGCTGGGTGAAACTGCGGCAGGCAATTTTGCTGGCGCCGCAAAAAGACCGGGTGCTGATGGGACTGATGGATGCATCGGTGTCCACGTTCGTCACCCTCTTCAGGCATGCGCTGAGTGTGGTAGGAGAGAATCCGCCGGCAGGAAGGCGTGAAGTTGTTGCTGATATTGCAAGGCTGGTGGGAGCGCGACCTGACGCATTTCTCTCGGTCCTGGATGTGCGGGAAGGGAAACGCCCGGCGAGCGAAGTGAAGGCGCGAGAGACCCTGCACGGATATCTGGACCTGGTTGAGAAAGTGACGGACGAAGTGGACCGAAGGCTGGCGGATGGCGCGTAAGCAACGTCGCCGGTCATGACCACTTTGATGGGAGGAACGAGATGAAAAAAGGCTGGGTGGCGCTGATTGTGATTGTGCTAGCCGTGGTGATTTTCGGCGGCATGTACGTCAGCGCACGGAATACCATGGTACGGAAAAACGAAGTGATCAAGTCAGACTGGGCCCAGGTTTCTGTGGTGCTCGAACGCCGCGCCGACCTGATTCCCAATCTGGTGGCGACGGTAAAAGGCGTGGCGGCACAGGAAGTCACCGTGTTTACCGCCGTAGCCAACGCCCGGGCGAATTTGATGAACGCCCAGACTCCCAAAGACAAGATCGCAGCAAACCAGCAACTGGATGGCGCGCTGGTGAAAGTGCTGGCGCTAACGGAGAATTATCCCCAGCTTCGGTCGAATGAAAGCTTTTTGAGATTGCAGGACGAGTTGGCCGGTACGGAAAACCGCATTGCTGTGGAACGTCGCCGCTACGATGATGCTATCCAGGATTACAACGCCTACATCGGGCAATTTCCAAACAACATCTTTGCCGGTTGGGCTGGTTTTGAAAGAAACGATGCTTATTTCGCAGCAACCCCGGCGGCCCAGCAGGTTCCCAAGGTAGAATTCCCTGCCGCGAAGCAGTGAAGGCAGCGCTACCGGGGCAAGTCAATCCTGCCGTTCGAGTTTGTCCTGTGGCTCCAGCAGGGTCATGCCTGCTGGTATAGATGTTGCGGGGGTTTACAGCATCCTACACGCGTCCGCGGCACGTGGCCGCAAAGCTCAAAGCAGGCGTTAGAACGATGCACAGCGCCGCGGAGATCAAGAAGATCTCAGTGCCGCGCAGGTGTTCCCTTGAGAATATCCTCAAACAGGCGCCCGCTATCGCGGTCCGTGACCAGATAGCGAGAAATCTCCATGATGTTATCGGAATCGCCTGCGTGTCTTCCGTCGAGGGCGAAGGCCGCTGTATATCCATCCTTGGTTGCTTCCTGGATGAGTTCCTTGTCAAAAATTCCATACGGCCAGGCCAGCATGGAGACTTTGATGCCCAGTTTTTTATCGAGCACCTCTCGGGAGTGGCGGAACTGGATGTCGACAAACTTGTTGTATTGCGACGGCGTCAATCGCCTCTTTTCGATTTTGAAATTTGGGTGCCAGTAGGTGTGGGATTGAATGTCAAACAGTCCGGTGGCCTTCAGCGTACGCAATTGTTTCCACGTCATGGCGTAGGAAGCGTTCGAAATGGCCGACGGATAGATGAACAGGGTTACAGGAATCCGGTACTTCTCAATCAGAGGAAGCGCCCGCGTGTAAACCGATTCATGGCCGTCGTCCATGGTGATAATCACGGAGCGGGGCGGGGGCGGAGAAGCCTTGCCCATCTTGTAAGCCACATATCTGGCCAGGGGAATGAAGTGATAGCCGTGCTCTCGCATGTAGCTGAGTTGAAACTTGAAGACCGAGAGCCTGACCGTCATGCTGTCGGCTCGATATGTGTTGAACCGGTGATAGGCAAGGATGAGAACCGGGTGGAGGGAATTTCTCTCTGCGCCTCTTGCCTGAATTGAAGGCAAAAAGCTGAGGATAAAAGCTGCGACCGAAACCAGCGATACTTTGAAAAAGAAACCTTTTCTCATTCCCAGGAGAAGAAAAATCCCACAATGTCTCTGCCAGAGGTAAAGCTTAAGAATGCCCTCTAGTAATCGGGCAGTCAACAGGTTTTCTTGAAAGGCATGCATCTTCCTCTGCGATGATCAGTCCCCCCCCCCGTG